>JAYKIC010000067.1:0-9647 GCA_035284985.1 Leptolyngbyaceae cyanobacterium | reverse complement strand
GGGATTCAAGTTCAGTCGGTGTACTGGTCATGGGAGGATTGCTGTAGTTGGTGCTGATACATCGCTGATATATAACAGTACCGGATATCACCTTACAGAGTAAAACCAATATGAAACTTTTAGTCAGCAACGATGATGGTATTTTTGCCAAGGGGATTCGCACCCTGGCCAATACCCTGGCTAACGCAGGCCATGATGTCACCGTCGTCTGTCCCGATCGGGAACGATCCGCCACGGGCCACGGCCTCACCTTGCACAAACCCATTCGCGCCGAACAAATCGAATCGGTATTCGATCCATCGGTCCAGGCTTGGGCCTGTTCCGGTACCCCATCCGATTGCGTGAAACTGGCTTTAGGCGCAATTCTGGATAGTCCTCCCGATCTGGTCCTATCGGGCATTAACCACGGCCCTAATCTCGGCACTGATGTGTTGTACTCCGGAACCGTCTCCGCCGCCATGGAAGGGATAATAGAAAACGTTTCTGGCATTGCCTTCAGCCTTGCCAGTTTTGCAGCCAAGGACTTTCAGGGCGCAGCCAATTTTGCCAAAACCTTGGTTGACCATATTGCTCAGCATCCACCCACTGAGCCAATGTTATTAAATGTTAACGTTCCCGCGATCCCAGAATCGGAGATTGCTGGGGTGCGATTTACCCGCCAGGGCGTACGCCGATATGTAGATTTGTTTGAAAAACGTGTCGATCCCAGGGGAAAAACATACTATTGGCTAGCAGGTGAAGTGGTTGAAACCGATGACGGTGGTGATTTAGATGATTTTTCTAAATGGCTACAAACCATGCCCCACACCGACTGGTGGAATCAAGTCAGTATCGATGTGCAGGCCGTGCGTAATCGTTTTATCTCCATCACGCCTTTGCAATATAACCTTACCCATGTAAATGGGTTGGCCAATTTGCAGCATTGGAGGCTACACTTTCCTATATGAGTTTCCTGAACGGTCCAAAGGGGCCATCAAGGGTTGTATTGCCTTACACAGATGTTGATTGCACTTTCAGAATGCAGGACATATACTATCCAGCATAGTAATGGTGAGTCGGCAACCATAATCGACTACATATGCTGATGCCTAGTTATTGACGCATGTTGCACAGGCACATCAATCGCGTTAATGCTGTTCAGCCTCTATCGAATTTGGAATATTCAGTGATCATTCTAGAGAAAATGTTGGCAATTTGGGGTTTATTAGAAAATAGAAGTCAGGAACGTTCTAGAATAAACCCTAGCTTAGGTATCCATTGGAGTCAGGTGAGAAGCGCCCATGTCTGAAACACTAGACCACCAGTTCAAAGTTCGATTTTGGGGTGTGCGTGGCAGTATTGCCTGCCCCGGTAGTAAGACGGTGCGATACGGCGGCAACACCTCCTGTGTTGAGATGTTTGTTGCTGGGCAACGGTTAATTTTTGATGGCGGTACTGGGTTAAGGGTTCTGGGCCAATCTTTGCTGAGGGAAATGCCGCTGAAAGTCAGTATGTTTTTCACCCACTCCCACTGGGACCATATTCAGGGCTTTCCATTTTTTGTCCCCGCTTTTATTCCTGGTAATCGCTTCGACATTTACGGCACCATTACCCCAGACGGTTCAACCATTGAGCAGCGGCTGAACTCCCAAATGTTGCACCCCAACTTCCCCGTGCCCCTTCAGATTATGGGAGCTGATCTCAATTTCTTTGATATTGCCCAAGGGGAGACGGTGAAGTTAGAACATGGGGTACAGGTGGATAACGCCCTGTTGAACCATCCTGGTGAAGCGGTGGGCTACCGAGTCAGTTGGCAGGGCCGTTCTGCCGCTTACATTACCGATACAGAGCATTATCCCGATCGCCTCGATGAGAATGTGGTGGACCTCTGCCGTGATACTGATGTGATGATCTACGATGCGACCTACACCGATGAAGAGTATTATCACGAAAAGACGAGTAAAGTGGGTTGGGGCCATTCTACTTGGCAGGAAGCGGTAAAGGTGGCGAAGGCGGCAAATGTGAAGAAGTTGATCATCTTCCACCATGATCCAGCCCATGACGATGACTTTATGGATCGGATTAAGGATCAAACGGCGCAGCATTTCCCCAATAGCTTAGTGGCCTGGGAAGGGCTAGAACTGGACCTATTGGCCAAGGCTTAAAGGTTTAGGGTGGGGGTTGGGTCGCTTGGAGAATGGGTAGCCTTTATATCGAGGGTTAATCTATGTCAAAATGTGAAGCGTATGTTACTAATCTTCACGTATGACCAGTCAGGTACCGATTCGGATCGCTCTCGGAAATTTTGATGGGATTCATCGTGGACATCGAAGGGTAATTGACCCGGTTTTGCGATCGCCCCCTATTTCCTCGTTTTCAACCCCTATCGCCACGGCGGTTGTTTCCTTCACGCCCCATCCCCAATCTTTTTTCACAGGCCAGCAGCGTCCGTTGTTAACCCCCCTGGCAGAACGGCGGGATTATCTCCAGTCCATCGGGGTGGATCAGTTAATTTTGCTTGATTTTGACGCTCAGATGGCCGCCTTATCCCCCCAGGAATTTGTAGATCAGGTGTTGGTGAAACAATTGGGGACTGAGTTTATTAGCGTCGGCCAAAATTTTCGCTTTGGGCATCAACGGTCGGGGACGGCTGATGCTTTACAGCAAATGGCGGCAGCCCAAGGCATTCCTGTTCACATTACCCCCTTATATCGGTGTGGGGCCGATCGCATTAGTAGTTCAGCCATCCGGGATGCCTTAGCCGCAGGGGAAGTGGAAACGGCCAATCGCCTATTGGGACGACCCTATTGCCTGATTGGTCCCGTGGTTCACGGTCAAAAACTAGGCCGCACCATTGGGTTTCCCACGGCCAATTTAGCGTTGCCTGCGGACAAGTTTTTGCCGAGCTTGGGAGTCTACGCCGTTTACGTTACCCTTGAGTCCCAGACCCCAAGCACAACGGCAAACGACATTCCTGGCAACCGTGACCATGTTTCCCTGCCAGGGGTAATGAACCTGGGCTACCGTCCCACGGTTGATGGGGTCCAACAAACGGCTGAAGTTCATTTATTGGACTGGAGTGGTGATTTATACGGCCAAGTGCTCACTGTGCAATTGCAAGAATTTCTCCGGCCAGAGCAAAAATTTGGGGGAGTGGATGCCCTCAAAGATCAAATTGCCCAGGACTGTGAGCGGGCGCGATCGCTCCTTTAGCCCATCTACCTACGAGTAAACCTATGAGTAAACTGGGGGTGGGGCTAGCGGGTATATTACAGCTCATAACGGTTCCAGAAGAATATTTGACTTCACTAAAAAATCTCCCCTAGAATCAGTCTGCAATTGGCATTTTTGCTTGTGACTATTGACCTGCATCTGAACGCCATTGATTTCAACCTGATTATTTCCATACTCGTCTATGCAACTGACTCCCCAAGAAAAAGATAAGTTGATGATTTTTACTGCTGCACTGTTGGCAGAGCGTCGTAAAGAAAAGGGACTGAAACTTAACTACCCAGAGGCGATCGCCTATATTTCTGCTGGCATTTTAGAGGGAGCACGGGAAGGCCGCACGGTTGCCGATTTGATGACCCACGGCACCACCCTTCTCCGTCGGGATGAGGTAATGGATGGAGTCGCTGAAATGATCCACGAAGTTCAAGTGGAAGCCACATTCCCCGATGGCACCAAGCTGGTCACGGTCCATGATCCCATTCAGTGAAATATTGCTAGAACAGGTATACCTAAATGATTCCAGGTGAATTACTGCCCCAAACAGGGACAATTGAGTTAAATGCAGGCCGGGACACGGTGATGTTGATGGTGGGAAATAGGGGCGATCGCCCCATCCAAGTGGGGTCCCACTTTCATTTTTATGAAGTGAATGAAGCCTTATTATTCGATCGCGATCGCGCTAAGGGAATGCGGTTAGATATTCCCGCTGGCACTGCCGTCCGGTTTGAACCTGGGGATGAACGGGAAGTTACCCTCGTGGCGTTGGTGGGTAGCCGCCAAGTCTATGGCCTCAACGCTCGCGTCAATGGCCCTTTGGATTAGCCTATATTTTTGAAATGTTCCGGGTTGGTTTATTGTCCCTGAGTAGAACGGAATGGTAGATGCACCCTGATTCAAGACCACGGCATCGGTCGGGGTCTTTCTTTGGTCTAGAGCTAGGGTTTAGCCTCGCCCCAAAATTAATTTAGATTTAGCTTCCCTACAGGCCATCTCTTTGGTATGATGGAAAGCCTAAGCCAGCGGATGTGGCGGAATTGGTAGACGCGCTAGATTTAGGTTCTAGTACTCTCGTAGTGTGAAGGTTCAAGTCCTTTCATCCGCATTTTATCAATCTACTGATCAATCTACTGTGTGTGTGATTTTTACCATAAATTGAGCATATGCTCATTTTATGCTTCAAAAACTGCTTAGAATCATGGGCACCAGTTTAGTACTGATGACCTTCTTTTGTCCCTTTTCAGATTCCCAGAAATGAAGCTGGGGTCGTTAGCGATCGCCCTGCTCATCCTAAACTCCGAAATGCCAGGAAGGCGAACCCCTTCCTGCCCTAACCTAGATAAGGTTTATTGATCCTGATCTATAATCCTTTCAACACTAGTAATTACACCATGCTCATCTCTCACGATCACAAATTTATCTTTATCCACATTGGCAAAACAGGGGGCACCAGCATTGAAAAAACGTTGTGTGCCGCGTTAGACATTGACTTCGAGCAGACGAAGAAGGATGCGGAAGGCCACTGGTGGAAGCATATTTGGGCCAAGGGAATGCGTAAACGAGTAGGTCCAAAAATCTGGGATGATTATTTCACATTCGCATTTGTCCGCAATCCCTACGATATGATCCTGTCCTTGTATTCAATGTATACCCAATATCCAGAGTACATTGACCCTGAGCAATATCCCCATCTTTACCATCCCTGGAATCAGTACAAAGACTTTGCTGATTTTATCCAGGCCATGGGGGAGCAGCGCTATGAACCGGATGAAAAGTGGCGCTTACAGCTCGATAAACTGAGCGCAGCGGATCAATTTCAGGTTTGGAATAGCCTCAAAAATTTGCAAACCAGTTACTTAACTGAAAGTTGGATGGGTATGGATGGTCCCGGCGAGATTCTGGTGGATTTCGTGGGACGGTTTGAGCGATTACAGGAGGATTTTGATCAGGTGTGCGATCGCATCGGCATTGGTCCCCTCCAGCTCATTAACCATGGAGCCACCCAACACCGTCCATTTGCCAGCCTCTACAATCCAGCCATGGCCAAGATTGTCGAGGAACACTTTGCCATTGATATTCAGCGCTGGGGCTACAGCCTGCCTGGGTTGAACAACGGTTAAGGGGTTAATGCTCAGGCTTTTGGGTGGGTTAGTCGCTTTGAACGGTAACAAAATCCCTAACGGTAATCAGATTGGCCTCTATCCCTTTGAGGAGGGCGATCGCCTCCAAGTCTTTGCCACCGGAGCCATTGCGGTAAAGCATTTCATGGCGTGTTGTGCTCCGGGGTCTAAAATGTTGTTGAATCTCAAAAATGTGTGTGTGGCTCTGTTATCCGGCCTTACAGAGGTTGGGTTAACGTGACGAAACCCAACCTCTGTAAGGCCCTTAGGCGACTGTGGCTGTCACTTGGGAGAGAAAGTCGGCGTAGGCTTCAGGCTTCATAAAGTTAAGAAAATTGGCCATCATCTCTGGGGTGAGTAATTCCACCATGAAGCGGTTTTCCAGCCATAGTTCAATTACGGAGAAGGGACCGCGATCGCACTGCCGCACCAGCCAGCCTTCCCGATCGCCAATGGCTTCAATCGTTTCGTAACTAGCGGTTACGGATAGGGCAACGTGGGTCGGGGAATGCAAGCTATCGGTGGTGATGGGGCGGACTTCTGCCTCAACATCTCCGGGCGACCAGACGGTTTTGGCGGGTAAAATTTCCAGTCCAGAGCCATAGGAGTCATCCATTACCACCATGTAAGCTCCAGGATGAACGGGAAACTCAAAAAACTGACCCCCCACCAATTCGGTTAAGGCTTTGGCAACCCGAAACGGGTTTTCAACTGAAAAAGAAATGTGGTGAAGCATGGTTTGAACCTCTGATCATAGGATGATGCTCTAAGTGTCGTTGAAGTGCATTCAACCCACCAGGAAACATAGGCAACTTCACGGGTAACTTAAGCGGAAACTTAAGCCAGGATTTCACGGAGAGGAGGCAAGGGTGATTTATGGGACAATCGCTTGGGCGGCGGCGAGGGGGGGTGTTGACCCGCCAGGGACTCGATAAGCAAAACGGCTCTGGTGACGCAATTGGCCCATCAATTGGCATCTAGCCGCCCGATTATTGGGCGATCGCTCCGCAATGTGTCGGTAGCCTTTAACCGTCAGGGCACCCTGATGGCCAGTGCTGGGGGCAAAGAGATTCATCTGTGGGATATGGCCACGGGTCGGATTATTCGGACCCTGACGGGCCACACCAGCCAGGTTGCCTCCCTCCGCCTCAGCCCCAAGGAGGATTGGCTGATCAGCGGCAGTAGTGACTACACGGCTCGGCTGTGGGATTTGACTACCGGACAAACCCTACACATCTTGCAGGGCCATACGGATTGGGTCCGCACGGTGGCTGTGAATGCTACGGGGCGGTTGATAGCCACCGCTCGCCACGATGCCACCGCTCGCCTGTGGGATGGTGAAACGGGGGATTGTCTCCACTGTTTTGCTGATTTTGGGGCTTGGGTATGGAGTGTGGATTTTCATCCCGTGGAGCCGTACTTGGCGATCGCCTCCGGTAATCAAGCCTGCCTCTTTGATTTGACCACCTATGAATGTTTGCACCAGTTTCAAGGCCACACCAACTGGATTCGGTCTCTGCGCTTTAGTCCCGATGGGCGACTATTGGCCACAGGCAGTCAGGATGGCCACATTTACCTGTGGGACTGGGTTAGCCAAACCCCCATCCAAACCATGACTGAACCCGAAAATCGGGTGCTATCGGTATGCTTTAGCCCTGATAGTCAAACTCTAGTTAGTACCAGTGCCTATGAAACCCTGAAAATTTGGCAGGTCGCCACGGGCCAATGTTTGCATACCCTAAAAGCTGATAGTTTATACGAAGGGATGAATATTACTGGGGTGAGGGGGGTATCGGCGGGGGCGATCGCCACCCTCAAACAACTGGGAGCCGTTGAAATTTAGGCTCCCATTACCGGGTTTGTGCCAGCTTGTGACATTGGCTACCCCAACCCCTATTCCCTCCACTCACCCCATAAAATAGCCCTATGTACCGGGCATTTGCCGTCGCTCCGTTAGATGGTTTGATATGGTCAGTATGGGCGATCGCCAAATCCCAGGGTTCTGTTGTTTACATCAACTTGTAGAAAAATCAGCATAGGTTTGTACTATGGTTAATCCGCTACTCACCACGATTGGAAAATACCGCCGCCGTTTGCTTTATGGTGTCGTTTCTGCGGCGGTGGCCCTGGGTCTAATTGTGGGCACTGCTAATCCGGCCCCGGCCCAATCCTGGTTGGAACTCATCTTTCGGGGAGTGCAGGTGATCCAACTGTCAGCCATGAGCGATCGCCAAGAAATGGGCCTCGGTAGCCAAATTAATGAACAAATTATTGGCCGGGGTGAAGGGCAGTTTCAACTGTATTCGGATGACGCGATTCAAGATTATGTGAAAGGGATTGGCGATCGCCTCGTCCCCCATAGCGGTCGTCCCAATCTGGACTACACCTTTCAAGTCGTGGAAGACGATGCCGTCAACGCATTTGCCACCATGGGCGGCTATGTTTATATCACCACCGGGTTAATGAAAGCGGCTGACAATGAGGCCCAACTCGCCAGCGTCGTCGGCCACGAAATCGGTCATATTGTGGGGAAACATGCGGTGAAGCAATTACGGCAGGTCGCGATCGCCCAAGGAGCCATGACAGCCGCAGGGGTGGAAGACAGCGTACTGGTCAACATTGCCGTAGAACTAGGAATCAGTCGGCCCCACAGCCGCGAGGATGAACGGGAAGCTGATACCTTTGGCCTGGAAAATATCACCCGTGCCGGATATGCTCCCTCCGCCATGCCGGAATTTATGGCCAAGTTGTTGCAGGCCGGTTCCCCCCCTAGCTTCTTGAGCACCCATCCCTCCGTTGCCAGTCGAGTGGAAGACCTCAACGCCCAAATTGATTCAGCAACCGCTAATCAAGGGGACGGGTTGGATGAAGCCGCCTACCAAGCGACCGTCGATTCCCTCTAGCGATCCCTTTGCATAAAGGTAGGCAACAGCGTATGAACTATCACCACAAACTTAGATCACCCCTTTGAAAGGTTGGGCTAAATGATCCCTCATCGGTGATCTAAGAAAATATACTGAGGCCAAACGTCGCTCCAGGCAAGTATTCTAATCGTAGTGAGGGTTTCTTTGTAGAAACTTTATCTTCTACTTATGGGTATTTCATTGATGGAACAGTAGACTATTTGCAAGTTGATGGTTCACCGTTGCTACCCCACTTAGGGGATACGATCTGCAACTATTGACCCGTGTTCCCGGTAGACATAGGCTCACCTATATTTAAGGGTCCGCCCTATATTGGACCGTTCTATCTCAGTCTGTTTATGTTAATCAACTGCCAGATTATTGGCATTAGATAGGATTCTAACCCCAGCCATTGTGTTGGGGTTTTTCAATCCTAGGGGGGCATAGGGCAGGGGGTTGTCATTGGCTAATGGGAGTCTGAGGGAAATTGCTGTTGCACCAAGGTTGTGATCTGTTGGATCAATTCGGCTTCCTCTTGTTGAATGGCATCGAGACGGCTGACCAGCTCGGCTAATTTTTGTTGGGGCGATCGCCCCCCGTCCTTTTGCTCTGGGAGTTCGGCTAGGGCTGGAGTGGGCGATCGCTGCACTATCACCTTGGTCACATTAACGGTTCCCCGCATCAGGGTCCAGCCTAGTTGGAATGGCAATCGAAGGATGCCTATCCAGAGGTTTTCCGTGAGTTGGGCGATCGCCCCTAGCAAACCCGCCAACAGCAGCACCACGGCAAATCCAGCCAGCATTAGCATCAAGGGATGGGCAATGAACCAATTGGCCATCGGATGATCCAGCAACCAATGTTCAATCGGTTGCCGAACTAAACGGTGGATGGCCCGATCAAAAAACTCCATGATATTAAATCCCTCACCTTGGCTACGGTGGCTGAACAATGAGTTGAAAGCAACTACGATTGAACGGTTGAGGTCCAACTGTCGAAGTTCAAACCGTAAGATATCAAAAAGTTGAGGCCCAAAAAATCGGGTATCAAAAAATTGAGCCTCAAAAAATTGATACTACGTTCCAAGATATCAGGTGATTGTGCTATGCTAATTAAGCATCAATACGGGGCGTAGCGCAGCTTGGTAGCGCACCACTTTGGGGTAGTGGGGGTCGTGGGTTCAAATCCCGCCGCTCCGATAGAAGTAGACCTCCCATGATTGGGAGGTTTTGTTGTATCTGGCAATGGTTTCAACTATCGGTTACGGTAACTAGTCAACTATTTACAAGTATTTGCCTGACGCTTATCGTCTTTTTCGATTAAGGCAGGAATCGAGATGTTACCGCTGGAGGTCGTGATGATCGGGGAATTAGGCGGGGTAACCAGAAGCAAGGCAGTGGTGCTGGAGAATGCCCCGACC
>JAYKIC010000066.1:0-3243 GCA_035284985.1 Leptolyngbyaceae cyanobacterium | reverse complement strand
GTGGCATTGACCCGTGCCCGTGAATTGGGCTTTACCACTGTGTCTTGCGCCAGTACGGGGAATTTGGCGAACTCAACGGCGGCGATCGCCGCCCACGCAGGTCTAGAGTGTTGTGTCTTCATCCCTGCTGATTTGGAAGCAGGTAAAGTACTGGGTACCCTGATTTACAATCCCACCCTGATGGCAGTTCGGGGGAACTACGACCAAGTGAACCGTCTCTGCTCAGAAGTAGCCAACACCCACGGTTGGGGCTTTGTTAATATCAATTTGCGTCCCTACTATTCTGAAGGCTCTAAGACCCTGGGTTATGAGGTAATTGAGCAGTTAGGCTGGCAACTTCCTGATCACATCGTGGCCCCATTGGCCTCCGGTTCCCTCTTCACCAAGATTTACAAGGGTTTCCAAGAATTTGTCAAAGTGGGTTTGGTGGATGACAAAGATGTTCGCTTTAGTGGTGCTCAAGCAGAAGGCTGCTCCCCCATTTCCCAAGCCTTTAAGGAAGGGCGGGACTTTGTAACTCCCGTCAAGCCCAATACCATTGCTAAGTCCATCGCCATTGGCAACCCCGCTGATGGTATCTATGCCCTCGATATCGCCCGCAAGACCAACGGTAATATCGAAGATGTGACGGATGCAGAGATCGTAGAAGGCATGAAGTTACTGGCGGAAACCGAAGGTATCTTCACAGAGACAGCAGGTGGAACCACCATTGCGGTCCTTAAGAAGCTGGTGGAAGCGGGTAAGATTGATCCCGATGAAACCACCGTCGCCTATATCACGGGCAATGGCTTGAAGACCCAGGAAGCGGTTCAGGGCTACATTGGTGAACCCCTAACCATCGATCCAAAGTTGGATGCTTTTGAGTCGGCTTGGGAACGGGCACAAACCCTAGAGCGTCTAGAGTGGCAACAAACTGGTGTCTAAAAATCTAAAGTTCGGGCGTACTTTCAGATAAAAGTATGTTTCAAGAATCGGGGTGCATTGTACCCCGATTCTTAGTGTAAAGTGGGTACCGATGATTCTCTTAGTTTCATGATGGGCTGAATCGTTTCGATGCCCAATTGATCGCTGTTAATTCTATGGTGAGATCCAACAATGACGGTTAAAGTTTTAATTCCTACTCCCCTACAAAAATTTACCAAAAACGAAGCGACGCTCCACTGTGAAGCAGCTAGCATTAGTGAGTTAATGGATAGTTTGGAAAGTCAGTGTCCTGGTATCAAAGCGCGTTTGTGCGATGATCAGGGCGGGTTACGTCGCTTTATCAACTTCTACGTCAACGAAGAGGATATTCGCTTTTTAGATAATGAGGCAACGGCTCTGAAAGATGGGGATGAGGTCAGCATTGTCCCGGCTGTTGCTGGAGGCTAATCAATTTTGGCTGATAGCTTGCTAATTTTGGATTGACCATCATTCTGCTTCCCAGGGTCTCGCCGGGAAGACACACCGAGGCTCTGCCTCAGCTTAACTGGGAGCCAGAGGCTCCTGGGGAGTACCCAGCCAGAGGCTGGGTACCAGTGAACCAGTGATAAGCAAAAACGGGGACAGCTACTTATTATGACTGTCCCCGTTTTATGGTTTTCTGGTGTTAAGCAAGGGCTGTTAAATGAGGGCCAGGATGTAGATCAAGGTGAATAACACAATCCAAATGATGTCTACAAAGTGCCAGTAAATTTCGGCCATTTCAATGCCAATGTGCTTACTGTCAGAGTAGTGCCCTTCGCGGCGCGATCGCCACAACACTCCCAGAATGAGGCAAATCCCCACAAACACATGCAAACCGTGGAATCCGGTAGTGATATAAAAACAGTTGGCAAACAGGTTTGTTTGGAGACCATAGCCCAAGGAGAGGTACTCATATGCTTGTCCGCCTAAGAATATCGCCCCCATCAGTGCGGTGATAGCATACCAGAGCCGCATCCCCTTTACATCATTTTTCTTAATAGCATCGTCGCCCATGTGGATGACGAAACTACTGGATACCAGAATGATGGTGTTGATGGCAGGCAACAACAGTTCCACCTCCGTTTCCTCCGGGGGCCATTGGGCTGCCGCACCGCGATAAATCAAAAAGGCGGCGAAGAAACCACCAAACATTAAGGATTCTGAGGCCAAAAAGGTTAGCAGACCAAAAACCCGAAAGTCGGGATGCTCATGATCACTGTGACCATGGGCATCGTGGCCGGAAGCAAGCAATTCGTCTGTTTGTGCAGAGGGTGCTGAGTCAATCATAGGTTGTTCGTGGATAGTGGGTAGTGGTTTGGTGGGTGGGGGCGATCGCCTTACCGCCCACCAACCTAACGGATGTAAAGATAGCTGATTCGGACTGTAATCAATTAGGATGCCGCCGATTCCTCTGCTATTTCCACTGTATTGATGCCCAAGTACGGCAACGTCTTACCCATGCCGTATTCATAAGGTCCACTGGTGACAGTCGGCAGAGTTTCCCAGTTCTCAATGATGGGAGGGGAATCGGTGGTCCATTCCAGGGTGAGGCCATTCCAGGGGTTGCTGCCCACCTTCGGTCCCTTCATCCAGCTCCACACCATATTGAAGAAGAAGGGCAACACCGAAATACCCAATAAGAAAGCGCCAAAGGTACAGAGTTGGTTCAAGGTTTGGAATTGGGGATCATACATGGCAACCCGCCGGGGCATTCCCTGCAACCCCAAACTATGCATGGGCAGGAAGGTGAGATTGGTGCCAATGAATGTCATGACAAAATGGACAATCCCCAACGGTTCGTTATACATGCGCCCAGTGATTTTGGGGAACCAGTGATAAATTCCAGCGTAAATGCCGAAAACCGATCCGCCAAACAACACATAGTGGAAGTGGGCCACGACGTAATAGGTGTCATGTACATGAATATCGAAGGAGGAGGTGCCCAAGGTCACGCCACTTAATCCACCTAAAACAAACATGCCGAGGAGACCAATGGCAAATAGCATGGCGCTGGTGTAACGGATTTTGCCGCCCCAGAGGGTAGCGACCCAGCTAAAGATTTTCACCCCGGTGGGCACTGCCACAATGAGGGTGGAGATAGTAAAGAACAAGCGCATCCAGCCAGGGGTACCGCTGGTAAACATGTGGTGAACCCAAACAAATAGGCCAACTAGACAGATGGCCATACTGGAGTAGGCGATCGCCTTATAGCCAAAAATCGGCTTACGGGCATGGACCGGAATCACCTCCGACATGATGCCAAAAATCGGCAAAATCATCAGGTAAACCGCTGGGTGG
>JAYKIC010000065.1:0-12689 GCA_035284985.1 Leptolyngbyaceae cyanobacterium | reverse complement strand
ATCGACGATCGCCACGAACATCGGGCCATTCCAGTGCTAGAGCAGCTTTTTTCTGATGCTGTGACTCAGCCGATCAAATTACACGTAGATGCCAAACGCTACCTCTGCGCTGTAGATCAGGGTTATTGGGATGCTCTCTCCCCCGCCTCTAAACGTAGTCTGGAACTTCAGGGTGGTGTTTTCACTCCGGACGAAGCTGATGCTTTTATCCAGCAACCCCATGCGCCCCAAGCAGTACAGTTACGGCGCTGGGATGATTGGGCCAAAGATCCTGACCAAGTGACTCCGGATTTAGACCATTTTCTGCCCCGTTTGCAGCAAGTTTGCCAGGGTGCAGGTTAATGACCCTCATTGTCCAAATCAGCGATCTGCATGTCCAGACCCCAGGAACACTGGCCTATGGCGTGGTGGATACTAACCCGTTGGTGAAGATGGCGATCGCCCACATCAACCAGCTCACCCCCCAGCCTAATGTGGTGGTAGCCACGGGAGACCTAGTGCAGAATGGTACCGTAGCTAACTATCTGCAACTTAAGGCAATCCTAAGCGACCTCCATGCCCCGATTTATTTGATGCCAGGAAACCACGATCACAGTAGCCATCTAAAACAGGTGTTTACCGACCATCCCTATCTTCTGAGTGCTGAGGATCATCTCAGCTATGTGGTGGAGGACTATCCCATTCGCATGATTATGTTGGACAATACGCTATCCCACAATAAGTTAGGGGGACTAGATGATCAGCGATTGGCTTGGCTAGAAACCCAACTCAAGAAAGCACCGGAGATCCCCACCCTACTGTTTATGCATCATCCCCCATTTAGAACAGGCATTCCCTGGATGGATCGCCGCCAACCTGAAAAGAGCGACGAACTAGCCTCATTGATTGCCCAACATCCCCAAATTGAGCGGGTCAGTTGTGGCCATTTGCATCGCTCGATGTATCGGCGTTGGGCCGGGACGATCGCCAGCAGCCAAGCCAGCCTGGTCCATCAAGGGGGCTTAGACTTGCGCCCAGATACGGCCAGCCAATTTGTCATGGAACCTCCAGCCTATCAACTCCACATCTGGGAAAACGAGAGTCTGGTATCCCACACCGTTTTTGTGGGTGATTTTGATGGACCGTATCGGTTTTCCGATGGCCAAAAAATGATGGCTGAGATGTCTTAGTTCTGCTCCTCTATCCAAGGAGCAGAACTGCAAGATACCACATTGACAGGCTTCCTTATTTCGAATATTGTCTAAATATGAAAATAGAATCTAATACTTCACAATCTATTGACGATATTGCCGCCGCCTTTGCGGCTCTTGGGCAGCCTTCGCGATTAAAGATCGTGCGGTTATTGTTATCGGCTTATCCGGAGGGTTTACCCGCTGGGGAAATTCAAAAAGAGTTGGGGATTTCAGCTCCAACCCTGTCCCACCATCTCGACAAGCTGCGCCAAGTTGACCTGGTTGTTGCTCGCAAGGATCGTCAGTGGGTTTGGTATAGCGTCCGGTCGGATGCATTGAAATACCTGATTGACTTTTTGTTTGAGGAATGTTGTACTCGCAACCAGGTTGTAGCCGTGGACAATTTGGAGCTAGCAGACACTCGCTCTAGTCACGAGGCAACAGACTGTTGTGATTGAACTGTAAATGTTTTGAACTTTAGTTTGATGCTGCCCCAGTATCAAACTAGTCCCATCAAAAGGATGTATGTATCCATGACTGCTAATGTACTGACTCGCTTTCGCCGCAGTGTCCGCCAATTTGATGGAGTGGCCCTTGCGATCGCCCTAATTCTTCTAGTTTTAATCATCGTCGTACCACCCCAGGCTCCGGTTAGTCTAAGCTTTACCCTGGAAGCGTTATGGAAGGTCGCTCCCTTTTTGCTACTGTCCATTGGCATTGCCGCCTATGCTGCCGCCAGCGGTGCCGATAACTTAATTGCCAAAGTTTTCCAGGGACGGGTTGCCATCATGATTCCGCTGGCAACCCTGTTTGGGGCTTTTTCACCGTTTTGCTCCTGTGGGGTGATTCCCTTAATTGCTGCCTTGTTGTCAATGGGTGTCCCTGTTGCTGCGGTGATGGCCTTCTGGCTGTCGTCTCCCCTGATGGACCCGTCAATGTTTGTGTTAACGGTGGGCACGTTAGGTTTTCAGTTTGCGATCGCCAAAACCATTGCCACAGTTGTTATGGGCCTATTGGGAGGGTTTGGCACCCTGGCATTAGTGCGTTCTGGATGGTCGGCCGCCGCCTTTGCTAATCCGTTGCGAGAAGGAGTGGGCAATGGGGGTTGTGGCGGTAGTCGCGTCCGCAATCCTAAGCCTGTAGTCTGGGCCTTTTGGTCACAGCTAGAGCGCCGCAAAAAATTCTGGCAGGGATCGGGCAAAAATGCCTGGTTTCTGGGCAAATGGTTAGCGCTGGCTTTTTTGCTGGAAAGCTTGATGTTGGTTTATGTCCCCGATGGCTGGATTCAGACCATTGCAGGTCATGATAATATCCTGTCCATCTTAGGGGCAGCACTGGTAGGTATTCCAGCCTACCTCAACGGCTACGCTGCCCTACCGCTGGTCGATGGTCTGATTGGGCAGGGCATGTCTCCTGGAGCAGGCATGACCTTTCTGCTAGCTGGGGGCGCAACCAGTATTCCAGCCATGATTGCAGTGTTTGCCCTAGCCCGTCGTCCCATTTTCCTCGCCTACTTGGGCTTCGCCTTCATTGGCTCAGTCATTTCAGGGCTGCTTTATACCATCCTGGTGTGAACATTCAAGAGATTTAGCAACTATTTGGAGATAACCATAATGCACCTAATTTCCGTATTGCCTGACATCAAACTGCAACCCAATAGTCCCATTGCTAAGCAGTTTCTCCAGCACAACCTACATACCTTCCACGCGGCCTGCCAGTGGGTGAAAGACTTACCCTATGGTCGTAATTCCAGTAGTTCAGATTCGCTGATTTTATTTGAGGAAGGCTATGGCAATTGCACGACCAAGCATGGAGCGATCGCCCGTCTGGCCCAAGCCCACAATTTACCTGTTTACAAGAACCTGGGCTTTTACCGAGTTAACGACGACATTGTAACGGGAGTGAACACCCTTTTAGCTCCCTACGGGCTAGAGTTCTTACCCCAAATTCATTGCTTTTTGGCCTATGAGGACTATCGGGTGGATCTCACTGAAGGCAACTGCAACGGCAAAAACAAAACCATTGAAGACTATGATTTTGTGATCCAGGTGGAACCAGATATATCCCTCGAACAGCACCAAGCCTATTATCGAGAGTATTTGCAACGGTACTATGCCATAGCGCCCCAATTGGCAACCTTAGGCGAAGACACGGTGCTGGACTTACTCGCAGCGTGCGATCGCCAGGTCAATTATCAATGTTCCATCATGGCCCAAGAGTTAGAGAAAGTGGGATAAGCGAGGCAAGGGTAATGGCAGCTTTGCTGTGGGATTGAACCAAGTTTAACTTGGCGATAACGGTTTATTAACCCGTGATTTGACACTTTTCAGGTAGGTTAGGGGCGATATCAATTTATCCTACTCTCCATCCACCATGAAAAGACGTTCTTTATTGCAGTCTGCTGCGCTATTCGTGGCAGGGTTTGCCATTGCCGCTTGTACTAATTCCGAAGCCACAAGCAATCGCACTCCTGACACTATCAAGTTTGCTGTCACTGATGTGCAAGGACTAGAAGAATTGCAGCGGGATTATGAGCCTTTTCGTAACGCATTGACTGAAGCCTTGGGTAAAGAGATTGAATTTTTCCCTGTGGCCGATCGCACTGCTGCTGCCGTTGCCCTGCAATCTGATCAAGTTGATGTAGTTCTTACCGGGCCTGCCGAGTATGTGGTCATTCGAGCCAAGACCAATGCTGTCCCCTTCGTGGCGCTTACTCGGCTTAACTACCGTTCCGTGATTGCCGTCCAACCCGACAGCGGTATTAGTGAAATTAGCGAACTAGTAGGCAAGAAAATCGCCATGTCTGACCTAGGTTCCACCAGTGGTCAGCTTGGCCCCACTAAAATCCTAGTTGATGGTGGCATTAACCCAGAAACCGATGTCGAAATTCTGCTGTTAGGTGACACCGATTTGCAAGCCTTCAAGAATGGTGAGACCGATGCCTGGGGTGGTTCGGCCTTGGACTATGAGCGCTTCTTAGAAGCTGAAGGATTGAAGGAATCTGACTTTCCGCTGATTGAAGTAGGTCCAGCCTTGCCCAACGATGTCTTTGTCGCTAGCAGCAGCCTCGCACCTGAGTTTGTGGAGGAGATCAAACAGGCAATGGTTGAGAACCAAGAGGAGTTGGTTAACGCCATTATTTCTGTAGATGCTAATCAAAAATACACGGGTTCTGAAATTATTGAGGTGCAGGATTCTGATTATGACTCCATTCGTGAGGCATACCAGGCGATCGGAATCGATGACTTCACTGAATTTGTCGGTGACTAGTCGTTAGGTTGGGTTAGCGAAGCATAACCCGACAAAGTTTTTCTGCTGGTGGGTTTCGTCCTCCAACCCACCCTACACACTTCAGACTTTCATCATTAATGCTTTCCTTAGCGGTTCATCAATTATCTAAAACCTATCCCAATGGCACGGTTGCGCTCAATCGTGTCAGTTTCAGTGCCCAGCCAGGGGAAGGTATTGTGCTGCTGGGGTCAAATGGTTCTGGCAAATCTACCTTGCTGCGCTGTATATTAGGTCTGGAAAAACCGTCCAGCGGCGGTATCAGGGTAGGTGAGGCCCAAATCGAAACGGCGAATGCTCAACAATTGCGACAGTTGCGGCGACAGGTTGGTATTGTATTTCAGCGGTTCCATTTGGTTGCCAACCTCTGTGCTTTTCATAACGTGTTGCAGGGTTCTTTAGGCCGTAGTAAAGGACCACGCTACTGGTTTCCCGCTACAGCGCCCCAACAAGAACGGGAACGGGTAATGCAGTGTTTAGAGCGGGTGAATCTAGCCCATTTGGCCCAACAGCGGGTGGATACGCTGTCTGGCGGTCAGCAACAACGGGTGGCGATCGCCCGAATGTTAATGCAAGATCCCAGTCTCCTGCTCGTTGATGAACCCGTCGCTAGTCTCGATCCCAAATCCGGTCGGGAGGCGATGGATTTGCTCTGGGACATTGTGCGAGAGCGTCAACTCACCGTGATCTGCACTCTGCACCAACTGAACCTAGCCAAAGATTACGCCGATCGAATCATTGGGCTGCGCCAAGGCGAAATCCAAATTGATGCTCCCGCCCATCAACTAACTGACCATGAATTAAGCTGGCTCTATGAATCATCCCCAATCCCCGATGCGGTCGAAAATAACGTCTGAATCTAATGGGCGACTTCATCCTGCGCCCCCTCGCTGGCGAAAACCTTCCCCTCTCGTATTTGTGGGGTTGGTGATTGGTGCAGCTTTCTTTTTCCATGGCCTCTGGATCAGTGAACTCACTCCCCTCCGCATTTGGCAAGGCTTTTCCCGTCTCTGGAATTTCCTCGATCAAGCCATTCCCCCTAATCCCAAGCGATTGAGCGGTGTAATTCAAGCCACCTTAGAAACCTTTGAAATGGCCCTTGTGGGTACTGTGTTTGGCGCAGTGCTAAGTTTACCCTTGGCAATTTTGGCCGCAAAGAACACCACTCCCCATTCGATTATTTTTGGATTTACCCGTAGTTTTATCACCTTGCTACGAGTCATCCCAGATTTAGTGTGGGGACTGATCTTTATCATCGTCGTCGGCCTGGGACCAGCAGCGGGAATTATGGCCCTGACCGCTGACACAATGGGATTTTGTGGCAAGTTTTTCGCTGAACGGATTGAAGAAATTGAACCGGGACCAGTGGATGCGCTCAGAGCGATCGGGGCATCAGAAGCCAGCATCATTGTTGGGGCCATTTTCCCGGCTACCCTACCGTCATTCGTTGCGTCTACCCTGTTTGCCCTGGAATCCTCGGTGCGATCAGCAGTGGTTCTAGGACTAGTCGGTGCTGGAGGCATTGGCGTGGAATTGTCTACTTCAATGCAACTCCTGCGTTACGATGAGGCGCTCATGGTCATTATTGTGATTTTTGTTGTGGTGCTGTTGGTAGAGCAAGTTTCCAGCTTTATCCGCCGCCACATTATCGGCAATGTTCACGGGTAGCTATTTTGCATTATTAACCAACTATATCACTGGAGAAAAACATAATGGACACAACCGCGACAGCGCATTTAGCCTGGGATCAACGCTGGCAAACAGATGCAGGTCGAGAAGACTGGCTGCAAGCTGAACCCGATGTGGTTCAGTTTTCCACCCAACTCTTGGCCCAACTGCCTCAGTCAGGTTCCAAACAGGCTCTAGATTTGGGGTGTGGTGTGGGTCGTCATGCGATCCATTTAGCCCAATTGGGGTTTGAGGTGTGCGGTTTAGATGGCAGCACAGCAGGACTAGAATTCGCCACCAAAACCGCAGCAGAACAGGGAGTGACCATTGACTTTACTCAAGGTTCAATGGAGATGCTACCCTACTCAGATCAAACGTTTGATTATGTGTTGGCATTCAATGTGATCTATCATGGCGATCGCCCCGTCGTATCCCGCTGCATCCAAGAAATTCATCGTGTGCTTAAACCAGGGGGATTTTTCCAAGGCACTATGTTGTCCAAGCGCAACGGTAACTATGGTAAAGGCACAGAAATTTCCACCAATACCTTTGTCGATCTGAACAATGACGACAAAGATCACCCCCATTTTTATTGCAATGCCGTAGAACTATGTGAGCTATTTGAAAATTTTGAACTGCTCAGTTTGATCGATCAGGTTCACAAGAAACCCAACTCTTGGCATTGGCACCTTGTTGCAGAACGGTTGTAAAAGTAGGCTTGAAATCTGGTAATTGCTCATGGCCCATGTTGTTTCGGTCAACAAAAGCTCATCCCACACGTTTTCCAAAGAATCGGTCAACGAGATTTATCTTATTGCAGGTGAAGGGATTGAGGGTGATGCTCACAAGGGTGTGACTGTCAAACACCGCTCGCGGGTCAAGGTCGATCCCTCACAGCCCAACCTACGCCAGGTACATCTGATTCATCTTGAACTCATCCATGAATTGCAAGCTCAGGGGTTTCAAGTCGAACCTGCCAGTATGGGTGAAAATATTACCACCCAGGGAATTGATTTATTATCGCTGCCAAAAAACACGCGCCTAAAAATTGGCAGTCAGGCAGTCCTCCAAGTCACGGGCTTGAGGAATCCCTGTAAGCAATTGGATCAGTTTCAAGAAGGGCTTACCCAAGCAGTTTTGGATTATGACGCTGACGGTAATCTCATCAGAAAAGCTGGCATTATGGCCATTGTTGCTGTTGGCGGTTGGGTTAAACCGGGCGATCGCATTGAAGTGACATTACCCCAACCACCTTTTGAGAAATTAGAACGAGTTTGAGGTCTGAGCCACTTGAGGCCGATCTAACCACCAGCGTAAGAAGAATAGTTCATCATCACCATTGCCACCAACAAGGCGATCGCCCCAGCTATTCCATATTCCTAGCCAAAATTGAGAACGCGATCGCACACCCGTTCTCTCACCTCGTCATCATGGAAAATTCCCACCATTGCACATCCTTGAGCCTTTCGTTCTTCTATTAGTTGCATCACCACTTCTCGATTGGTAGCATCCAAAGCGGAAGTGGGTTCATCTAACAACATAATGGGATAATCTACGGCAAAAGCCTTGGCAATATTGACCCGTTGTTTTTCTCCACCAGAAAAGGTGGTCGGGGATAAATACCACAGCCGTTCCGGTAGATTTAATCGCTGAAATAAGCCTTTGACTTTTGCATAGGCGGACTCAGAATCGACACCTAATTCCTCTAATGGTTCGGCAGCAACTTCAACCGCAGGCACGCGGGGAATTACTCGCAAAAATTGGCTGACGTAGCCTAATGTGTGTTGGCGAACTGACAATAATTCATGGGGTTCTAACGCGGGTAAATTCACCCAGGTACCTTGGTGTTTGACCCAAATATCTCCAGTGTCAATGCGGTAATTGGCATAAAGCGATCGCATCAGCGTGGATTTTCCTGATCCCGATGGCCCTTGGAGCGCCACACATTCACCTGTTTGAACGGTGAGGGAAACCCCTTGCAATACGGGAATCTGTGCGCCACCTTGGTGATGGAGGATGAATGTTTTGTACAGGCTATCTGCTTGCAGCATCCTCTGGGAAGATAGCAAGTCCGGTGGTGATGGAGTGGGGAGTGGGGAGTGGGGAGTGGGGAGTGGGGAGTGAGTCATAGGAGTGGGAGTGATAGGGAGTGATAGGGGGTGGGGGTGTTAGGGAATGAGAGTGGCGCTGACCAGTTGTTGTGTGTAGGGATGCTGGGGATCATCTAGGACTTGATCCGTGAGTCCGGCTTCGACCACTTGGCCGTTTTGCATCACCATTAGCCGATGGGCTAACAATCGCACCACGCCAATATCGTGGGTGACTAGGATAACGCTAAGGTGGAGGGTGCGGACTAGCGATCGCATCAAGTCCAGTAATCGGGCCTGCACTGAAACATCTAACCCTCCAGTGGGTTCATCCATCAGCACAATTCGGGGGCGTGTTACTAGAATTCGGGCCAGTTGGAGTCGCTGCTGCATCCCACCAGAAAATGTACTGGGAAAATCATCCATGCGCCCATCAGGGATTTCCACCTGGTTGAGCCAATCCATCGCCTCGGCCCGAATGTTAGCGTAGTGGCGATCGCCAATATCCAGTAACCGCTCCCCAATATTGGCCCCTGCGGTAACGGTCATGCGGAGACCATCACGGGGATTTTGCTGGACAAAGCCCCACTCGGTTTTCATCAATTTGCGGCGACGGGCTTCGGCTAGGGTGCGGAGGTTAATCAGTTGGTGGGCGCGATCGCAATAAGTAATCTCCCCTGCATCGATCGGAAGTTGTCCGGCGATCGCCTTGAGTAAGGTACTTTTGCCGGACCCGGATTCCCCAATGATGCCGAGGACTTGGCCAGGGTACAGGGAAAAAGAAATGCGATCGCACGCACATAAATCCCCGTAATATTTGCTGAGATGATTAACAGTTAATAATGGTTGCATCGGTAGATTTCAGATAGACTTTAGCTCAACAGAAGCTTGTGCTAACAAGAGAGAGATAATATGTTTTATTTGTTCTGAACTTAGAATCTTCCCCAGTACTTCTTCATATTCATCAACATCTTGACATTCATATTTTTCTTCTTGATCACTAATAACTGTAACTGGGTATATCTCTTCTATTGGGTAGTTTATTTTAAGCACATTGTAAATATAATATCCTAGAGCCGGGACAGTAATACGGAGATGGCATGAAAATATATTATTCTTAGAACTCACTCCTTTAACAACTTCTCCCACGAGAACTCCGTTTGTTTGTTTAGTTAAAAAATCTGCTTGTTCTTTCAATATTTTCTGAGGGATATCAAGCATTTCCTGTGCTGCATTAATTTCTCCCCATAGGTTGCGTGACTGTGGCATCTCTAAACCTCCTGTTGTTTTTAACTCAGTTCAATTAAAATAGGCAAATGGTCGGAAAAATCATCTTTATTAATCTTGCTTGATTTAATCAACTTAAAATTATCAATTTCAGTTATAACTTTTAAATTTTCCTTTTTAAAGAATCTAAGTAAATCTGGACGAAGTAAAACTTGATCAAATGTATTCCAAAAAAATTGACGACTAGTAGAACCTCTGTAGTAATAAGTTCCTGGTGGTCCATCAGATATGTCCCCCATTCTCCCCCACATAGGATTATAAAAATAACTTCTTTCTAGCCCATGAACTTTTCTTGATTTTTCTTGAGCTATTTGTTGTGTCATTACACCATGAAAAGCATCCGCGTCAATGAGTCCTCCCTCAAATGGATTCATATTAAAGTCACCAATCACTAATGTCCGACTATGACTTACATTTTCTTCGGATTCTTCAATTCCTTTAATGACTGATCTCGCAACATAAGTTTGGTCTTCGCTGCCAGACCACAACTTGCTAGACAAATGGACCGCAGCTACGAGTATAGGTTGCCCTGTAGATGGAGTAATTTCTCTGATTGATAAACCATTATCATCAAAAACTTTTGCTATTGATTGTGATGGATAACGAAAGAAGAATTTCAATTTTTTTGAGAAGTCATTATGTTCTGTTACGTAGCTCATACCTGTTTTGGACACAAGACTTTTTTGAATTGCAGTCTCTCGCCTTTTCGCTTCAATTGCAGTCTCTCGCGTTCCTACTATTTCTGCTACGATCAAGACATCAACAGAATGAGTATCACAAAGTTGAGTAACTTCCTGAATCAATGCTTTTCCATTCAGATTCCAAAAGAGAAAGGTTGCCATTATACTCTAGAGTTCCTATCCATTTAGGTTAACGGATGTTTGGGTGGCTTGGCGTTGGTTGCAATAGTCCGTATCGGAGCAAATCCACATGCGATCGCCCCGATCATTCGTCACCACTTCATCCAAATAGGTATCGGTGGCCCCGCAAAATTCACAGGGACGATCCCAACTTTCCACGGTAAAGGGATGGTCCTCAAAATCGAGGCTCTTCACTTTGGTGTAGGGAGGCAGGGCATAGATGCGCTTTTCCCGACCAGCTCCAAACAGTTGCAGGGCTGGATTCATGTGCAGCTTGGGATTGTCAAACCGGGGGATGGGGCTGGGTTTCATCAGGTAGCGATCGTGTACCATCACCGGATAGTCGTAGGCCATCGCAATGTGGCCGTAGCGGGTAACATCCTCGTACAGCCGCACATACATGGGGCCGTATTCCTCCAGGGCGTGCATTTTGTTAGCTTCGGTGCGGGATGGCTCAATGAAATAGAGCGGTTCGGGCATGGGCACCTGATAAACTATCGTCTGCCCTTCTTTCAACGGTGTTTCGGGAATCCGGTGACGGGTTTGAATCAGGGTCGCTTCCTCCGTGCGTTCGGTGGTATTAACGCCACACACCTTGCGAAAAAAGCGACGAATATTGACAGCGTTGGTGGTGTCGTCAGCTCCTTGGTCAATCACTTTTAAGGTGTCGCTTTGGCCAATAACAGAAGCCGTCACCTGGATGCCTCCGGTGCCCCAACCATAGGACATGGGCATTTCCCGTGAGCTAAAGGGGATTTGATGGCCGGGAATGGCGACAGCTTTGAGAATGGCACGGCGAATCGAGCGCTTGGTCTGTTCGTCGAGATAGGCGAAGTTGAAGCCGGGTTCGGGGTTGGGTGGGTGGGTGATGGGGTGGGTGGGTGATGGGGTCATGAGTTTTGGATTTTGGATTTTGGATTTTGGATTGTGGATTTTGTTGTGAGTACTCAGTTGGGGGCTTTTTGCCAACTAGCGGCGATCGCCGCCTCTTCAGTACAAAACCATCTTTCTTCCTTTTAATGGATTTTCCTGGTGCCCTGCCTCTGGCTGGGCGCTGTCGCAGGAGCCTCTGGCTCCGGGAAAATAGGAGGCAGAGCCTCTTTCACTTGTCTCAGCGAGACGCTGGGACACAGGAAGCCCCCTCCTTAAAGTTCCCCGGATACAGGTGGTGATTGCGCGTTGTCTTGCCGGAGTTTGCGAATCAGGTTTAGCTCGGCCTGGAAATCAATGTAGTGGGGCAGTTTTAGGTGTTGGACAAAGCCTTGGGCTTCCACATTATCGCTATGGAATAGGACAAACTCTTCATCCTGGGCGGGACCATCCATCGCTTCGCATAAATCCTTGGCTTGCAATGCCCGATCCACTAAGGCCATTGCCATTGCTTTACGTTCGTTGTAGCCGAAGGTGAGGCCGTAACCTTGGGTAAATTGGGGCGGGATGTCTTTGCTGCCTTTGAATTGGTTCACCATCTGGACTTCGGTGACGGTGATGTTGGCGATCGCCACTTCAAACCCCAACTCTTCTGGACAGATGACCACTTCCACCCCTCCCACACGAATTTCCCCGGCAAAGGGATGGTTCTTGCCGTAGCCCCGCTGGGTGGAGTAAGCCATTGCCAGCAGAAACCCTTCATCGGCACGGGCGAGGTTTTGCAACCGGGCATCGCGGCGGGTGGGAGTTGTCAAGGATTGGCGGGTGAGGTCGAAGGGGGCGGCGGATGAGGATGAGGATAAGGATGAGGAATTTGTGGGAATTTCTGCCGAATTTTCCGCTGGAGCGGTTAGGTGGGACTGGGCAGACTGGTGGTTAGCGTCCGGCATATTCCCTCCGCCAAGGTTCGTTGCGCCCACTAAGCCTTCCTGGGCCAAGGTGTTGAGGACGCGGGGAGTGGATTCGTTGGGGTCTACTTTTTCAGCAGTGGGTGGGGCAAATTGATTGGTTTCAGCGGCGAGTTTAAAATCCAGCAAGCGATGGATGTAATCGAAGGTTGCCCCTAGTTTTTGACCACCAGGAGTGTCTTTGAAGATGGCTGAAATCCGCCGCTGGATGTGCATGTGGCTGGTGTCGATCGGTTCGCTGTAATACAGCCGGGGTAATGTTGTCCGATAGGCTCGCAGCAGAAAAGCCGCTTCCACCAAATCCCCCCAGGATTGTTTGATTGCCAGAGCCGCCAAATCCGGGTCGTATAAGCTGCCTTCTGCCATCACTCGATTTACCGCAAGCTGCATCTGTTGCTTAATTTGCTCTAGGGATAACTCTGGCACCGCCACATCTCCCCGCCGCTTGGCCTTGAGTAAGGCTTCAGCATTTTGGATGGCCTGTTCTCC
>JAYKIC010000064.1:0-2636 GCA_035284985.1 Leptolyngbyaceae cyanobacterium | reverse complement strand
CCACTAAGGATAGGCAGCTATCCTGTTTAAAGTAACGATGGGCAATATCTTGTAATTGTTCTGGGTCTAGGGATTCGGTTTTCTGTTGAAAGATAGTATCGAATTCCACGCCAACATTTAAGATTTCGTACCAGCCATAAAGTTGAGCTAATTGGCCGTTGGTTTGTTTGCCTAGGGCATACTGGCCTAACAATTTGTTTTTAGCAATCTGCAACTCTTCTGATGTTAGGGGGGTTTGGTATAAACGCTCTACTTCCCCTTGTAAGCCTTCAATGGCGATGGCAACATTTTGGGGTGCGGTTCCCATATAGACGACAAAATGGGAGGGGTCCATGCGGGTGGGATAAATCGCAGATACATCATAGGCAAGTCCTTGTTTTTCCCGTAGTTCCACGAACAAGCGACTAGATAGACCGTTGCCCAAGTAGGTACTGATCAATTTGAGTCCCAGGTAATCGGTTTGGTGAACGGAGGCGGCCTGGTACCCCAGCATGATAATTACTTGTTGGGTATCCTGTGGGGTGAGGCAATGGAGCGGGGTAATGGGAGTGGGGGCGATCGCTAGGGGATGAGGACTGGAACCATCAACCTGCCAGTCTCCAAAGGTATCGGCAAGGGCGGCAAGGGCGGCTTCTACCGTAATTCGTCCAGCGATGCTGATCACTGTGTTGTCTGGACGAAAATTTTCCTGATAGTATTGCAGCAGGTCTTGCCGCTCCAACTCTATGACCGTCTCCTCTTGGCCGAGATTGGAAATGGCATAGGAGGATTGATGATGGAGGGCTTGACGGAGTTGATGATAGGCCAGGGAGAAGGGTTGCTCTTGCATGGAGCGTATCCCCTGTAAGGTTAGGCGTTGCTCTAGTTTGACCTCAGCTTCAGGCAGGGAGGGCGATCGCATAATTTCCGCTGATAAGGCCAAAATGGCTTCAAAATCCGCTGAAACAGTTTTAAAGCCCAATAAGCAATAGTCCGCTGTCGCTTCTGTGCCTAAACTGGCTCCTACGGATTCCACCTCTTCGGCAATTTCCTGGGACGACAACCGTTCGGTACCTTTGGTCAAAACCGTCGCCAGTAAGTTAGCCACTCCCGCTTTTTCGGGCCGCTCGTGTCGTCCACCACCCCTGACTAAAATTCGTGCTGACACAATATCGGCTGACGGATTTTCGGTAACAAGGACAACTAAGCCGTTGGGGAGAACCGTACGAAAACTTCCCGAATGGGTGTCAGGGTGGGCAGAGGGGGGAATAACAGACATGCGACTCCTTCAAAACCAGCATAAATTCCCCTTATTGTAACGGTATCGTGGAGGTTTGCGAATGGACTAAGGCATGAGGCTTTAATAAAATAGGCGGGGGTGATGGCTTATGGATCGATAGGAATTGTGCTTACCTTAATAGTAACCATGTTCAGCCAGGAAATCGGCAGTGAGGCGATCGCTCCCTGCCCCAGGTTCCGGATCTTCTACCCCATTCCCAATGTGTAAGTTTAGGCTGCCATGGGGGTGAACTTTAGCCCCTACCCCCAGGAATTTCTCCACATATTTACCCAGCACATCCCCTTCTAGATTTACCGGGCTGTTGGGTTGGAGCGATCGCAAATTCGTTTCCCCATAGGTGAGGGGAATCACCGCCACCGTAAACCAGGAACCCGCCGCATTACAATCCGCCACGGTTAGACTGATCCCATTAATCGCCACACTGCCCTTGGGCACGATATATCGGGACACCCGTTCATCCGGCACCGTAAACGCCATTTCCCAAGCATTGGCCGTTTGGGTGGAACCCTGGAGATAGCCTACCCCATCAATGTGCCCGGTGACGAAGTGCCCACCAATCTTGCTGCCCACCCGCAACGATGCCTCCAAATTCACCATGGCATTCGGTTGTTGCCCTGCCAAAATTGTGCGCTGGACCGTTTCCGGAGAGACTGCCGCCCAGAAACTATCGGCGAGAATGCGGGTCACGGTCAAGCAAATCCCATCTACCGCAATACTGTCACCGATCGCCATATCCCGTACAAACTCAGTCGGGGCCGTATGCCCCCAAGCAATTTGAACCGCTTCTGGGGTAATCGTCCGTAAAAGACCCGTCGTTTGAATGAGACCTGTGAACATGGTTTCTGGGAGTTGGGGAGTTGGGGAGTCTAGGGATGCAGTGTTCTTCGTTCCTCGTTCCTCGTTCCTCGTTCTTGATTTGTTCAAGGAACCTTACAAAATGGTAGCTCATTCAAGTGTCGGCTGATATCATTTGATATCATTAGAGGCAATTCAATATTGTATTATTTGGGCTTCTGCTGCAATCCTATACTTGCTCCGTTCTTCTCATTTGATCCTTGGAGGCTAAGTCGATGTTAGAAATGAAACTCGCTGGAATCGCCCTTGATGCAGCGACCCGCAACCCAATTGTTTTGCTAAGGGATGCAACAGAGCGACGACAACTACCCATTTTTATTGGCCAAGATCAAGCCAGAGCAATTATCAACGCCCTAGAGAACCAGGTTCCCCCCCGTCCGTTGACCCATGATTTAATGGCTAATATTTTTGAAGAATGGGATATGGAGTTGGAACGGGTTGTTATTCACTCGCTACATGATAATACGTTTTATGCGATTTTAACCCTGCGTCAAGGGGAGAA
>JAYKIC010000063.1:0-5488 GCA_035284985.1 Leptolyngbyaceae cyanobacterium | reverse complement strand
CACGTTAATCGGCCCAAATCCTATCGTTTATCTAACATTTTCCCCCAAATTTCGAGAAACGCCAAATTTTACCGATCAAGGAAGTTACTTATTTTTTATTTAGACTGGATGAAAGTCGTTGATTGTGTGGGAAAATAATTTAGGAATTAGTATGTTGTCTGACAACCTGTTCAACCCATGTAAACCATGACTTTAAACCGTCTCCTGATTTGGCGGACAGGGGAATGATGGTGACATGTGGGTTCAACTGGCGGACATTGGCCTCGATTTGGGCGATGTCTACATCCAGGTAGGGAGCCAAGTCAATTTTGGTAATCAGTAAGCAATCGGCTTCTCGAAACATCACAGGATACTTGAGCGGTTTGTCTTCCCCCTCGGTGATGCTGAGGAGGGCAACCTTCGCATGTTCCCCCACTTCAAATTCGGCGGGACAGACCAGATTGCCGACGTTTTCCACAAAAACTAGGTCGAAATCAGTGGGGGTATAGTGCTCTTCCAGTTGGTGAATGCCGCCTGCCACCATGCGGGCATCCAGGTGGCAGGCGCGTCCGGTGTTAATGGCGAAAACGGGTACCCCATGCTGACGGAGGCGATCGGCATCCAATTCCGTGGTCATGTCTCCCTCGATGACAGCGATCGCCAGTCGAGTTTGCAATTCAGCTAAGGTTCGTTCCAGTAACTCGGTTTTACCCGCACCGGGACTGCTCATCACATTGAGACAGGTAATGCCCCAGCGATCAAAATGGGCACGGTTGTGGTCGGCTCCAGCTTGGTTGGCATGGAGCAGGTCAAGTTCAAGGGCAGCGCTAAAGGTTTGATGCATGGAAAAAATTAACTAA
This sequence comes from Leptolyngbyaceae cyanobacterium, assembly GCA_035284985.1. Taxonomy (GTDB): domain Bacteria; phylum Cyanobacteriota; class Cyanobacteriia; order CAKZMO01; family CAKZMO01; genus JAAHGY01. The sequence continues at coordinate 4,649 of JAYKIC010000063.1, read as the reverse complement.
AGGACTAGACTCACGTCCCCTCGTTGCCAGGGTTTTGCTGGGAATGGGGACAATAATCAAGCGGGGAAATGAGGCGATCGCCTCTATCGTCTCATCCAACCACCGCTACCTCAGCCCACTCAACCCGGTCGATTTTCAGTTCCCGTCCGGAGCGAATATCCTCCATCGGCTGACCACAATCGGGACAAGCATATTGGCGACCGTAATCAGGACGGTATTGCTGTTGGCAGGGATGACAGTAGGCAATCAGCGGCGTTTCTTCAATCACCAGTTCCGCTTCTGCTAAAAAGGTGTTCCGGATTTGCACCTCAAACGCAAACTGTAAACTAGCAGGTTCCACACAGGTAAACGCCCCCACCGTCAAGTAGATTTTCTCCACGGGCCGCTGTTCCGGCTGTTCTTCCCACCACTGCCGCACCGTCATAATCAGCGCCTTAGTCATATCAGTTTCGTGCATGGCTTAGCTCCATTCACTGTCTACAGTCATGTTGGCGGTTTCGCTGATGTAGCTGGGTTTTGCCGACCGGGGCAATTGTCCCGATAGCACCAAATGGGCCATGGCATCGCAAATCACGCGGGTGGCCATCAAGGCGGTCATGTCGCTGATGTCGTAAGGGGGGGACACCTCCACCACTTCCAAACCGCAAACAGGTGCTTTCTGAATAATCTTACCCAAGAGGTACAATGCTTCACGGGGCATGAGGCCACCGGGTTCGGGCCATCCCGTACCGGGGACAAAACCAGCGTCAATGCAATCGATGTCAAAGCTAATCCAGACGCAATCGGTGCCATCCAGAGCACGCTCTAACGCAAAGTCTACCGCCGCATCCAGCCCCATTTCAGTGATATCCGTAACGGTGAGGATGTTGGTGGCCCGTTCCCGACAGACCTTCACCCCTTGACGGGGCACCTGCCAACCGCCGATACCCAATTGCACCAGATTTTTCGCAGGGGCATTGGCCATGTTGGTGGCGTGGAACCAAGGACAGGTGTGCATTCGCTCGTCCAAGTCCGTCTCTTGGGTATCTACATGGCGATCGAAATGGATGATGCCCACTTTCTTGTCGCCCAAATGCCGACATACGCCGCGCACCGTGGGAAAGCCGATGGAGTGGTCGCCACCCAAAATAATCGGAAAGGCTCCAGAACTAAAAATGTGGGCGATGCCTTTAGAAATCTGGTCAAAGGACTTTTCATTGTTGGCGGGAATTGTAAAGATATCCCCCACATCACACAGGGTAATTTGCTCCCGCAGGTCCACTCCTAATTCGAAATTGTAGGGGGTGTATAGGGCTGAAATGCGACGAATGCCCTGGGGACCAAAGCGAGTGCCGGGGCGGTAGGTGGTACCGGAATCATGGGGCACACCCACGATCGCCACATCATAATTACCCACTTGGCGCACGTCCTCAAGGTAAGGCGCTTTCATAAAGGTGTTGATGCCCGCATAGTGGGGCAATTCGCCACGGGAGAAGGTGGGAATGGAGCGATCGCGTATACTCTCTGCCGCCTCCAGCCCGTACTCTAATCCTTGGGACACTTCCTGTTGCCATCCGGTCATTGGCAACTGGGCTTCCTTTTCTAGGGCACGACTGGCTTCCGTTCCTCCCTCACTGGAACCCGGTTGTTGGAATACTGGGGTATCGCTCATTCGACTGTTAACCTCACTGGCTAGACTGCACGTTTAGATGGCATTGATTGCATTTAGGAAACTATTCAGTTGTTTGTTATCCAGTTGTTTGTTATCCAGTTGTTTATGATCCAGGGGCTTGGGTTTTGGCTGTACTAAAAAGATTTTGAATTGAATCATTGTAGGGGATTTTAGCCAGTACAGGCCAAAATTAGCCCACCTGTTTGAAAAGCGTAATACATAGAGAACGGAGTTGGGAGTAGATGATCCGCGTATGTGTTTAGCGTGACCCCCTCTAACTCCCCCTAGGAAAGGATTACGGTGTACACACAAATCATTCTTAATAATCGATATTTAGAGACTATCAGTAATGGGTAAAGTATGGTAGATCCCACTTTGATTCATGCAGAGCAGATGGACGGGAGTACATTCGGTGATCTTCGCCTGGAAAAAAGGGGCCTTCGCGGTATGGCGCTATGTATACTCATCGCTCCACGAGTATTCGCCGCATTAGTCAAACCCGTTCGGAGCAAATCGGGTTTGTTCAGTTCTTGACCTTTGAATCCAGAGGCGCTTGGGGTAGTAGGGAACAATCGTGATGTGGGTTTTTTCATTCATCCCTGCTTGATTCTTAATGGAAGGGGGGGATTTCCCCTGGGTCTCAGCCATGTGTAAGTGTGGAGCCGTCTAGTTTAAATCGGTCAATATGGGTATCTTTGAGTGTTGGGTTTTGTTCATCAACCGCAACCTACGTCATCTTAAATTTAATAACGTCTACCTACTTAATATCTGACAATTTATTTAGATTCTCTTGCAAAAACTCCACATTTTTACGTGCCTTCATGCTGTATGGTTTGGTGGAGAAACCGTCTCCAGTACGCTATAAAATACAGCGGTGGTAGGTAACTTTGAAATTCATACCAGCACTTTCATCCATCCGTTACCATACAGTGTTGGGCAGCGCAACACAGAATGCTAATATGTGTTATGATTAGGTTAGATCAAGTCTAAACTATAGCTTAGATTAAGACTTGAGATTTTTGCTGCATAACCTACACCACTCCCTAGTCTTTTCAAAAAAAAATACTAGGTTATGGAGCCTTTTATGTACGTCTTTCTAGTGAGGATAAATAAGTCGGAGTCTTCAAATTGGGTAAAGTTGGAGCGCGGTTTTTTGCCTGTAAATAGGGTCTTAGATCCTGGAGAAGCTTTATAGTGTGTAAGAAGTTTCTTATTCTTTTCGGACGCTTTAGATGTAAACTGAAGGAAATTGATTGAATGACAATCCTTAAGAAAACGGCTCTGGTTTACTGTGAGAAAGAATTTGGATTGGTAGATGGAAAAACTGCTGCAGGACTAGTTAGACACTCAGAAATCTATACTATTGTTGGGGTTATTGATAGTTTATTAGCTGGTAAAGATTCAGGAGAAGTGCTAGGAGATAAAAAGAGTAACATCCCTATTTTTGCTGACTTGAATGAATCTTTGAGTAGTCTTTCGGCGATTCCACACTGCTATATCTATGGTAAAGCACCTTTAGATATTTACATATCCGAAGAAGAACGAAGTTTAATCCTGGAGGCTATGGGAAAAGGGATGGATATCATCAACGGTCTTCATCAATTCTTTTCTGAAGATCCAGAGTTTGCCCGTATGGCTATTGCGTGTGATGTCCAAATTAAAGACATTAGAAAACCGCCAGCCTTAAAAGATTCCCATGTCTTTACTGGTCAAATATCTAAAGTAGATATTCCGGTTATTGCTGTATTAGGAACTGATTGTGCTTGCGGGAAAAGAACTACCGCAGTGGAACTCAACAAAACCTTAAACAATTTAGGATTGAACTCAGTTTTAGTCGCGACAGGGCAAACTAGTTTAATGCAAGGGGCAAGGTATGGTGCCTCTATGGATGCGCTTATTTCCCAATTTGCGATCGGTGAGTTAGAAAATGCTGTTGTTCAGGCTTTTGAAAACGAAAATCCCGACATTATTTTAGTCGAGGGGCAAAGTGCCGTAAGCCATCCGGCCTTCATGAGTTCCATTGGGATTTTGAAAGGAAGTGTGCCGGATGGAGTTATCCTACAACATCCACCTGCTCGAAAATTTCGCTGTGATTTTCCTGATTTGGTGATGCCTACTGTGGAGAGAGAAATTAAATTGATCGAAGCTATTTCCCAGGTTCAAGTGATTGCGATCGCATTAAATCATGAGAATTTAACCAGAGGGGAAGTACTGACTATCATTGAAGAATACGAAGGCTATTTCCGCTTACCTACCACTGATGTATTGAACGACGGGTGTCAAAAACTGGTTCAAGTTTTAAGCGATCGCTTTCCAAATCTGAATTATAAAATCACGCAGAGGCGCTTAGAGAAAATGCCTCTGTTGGAAGTGAGATAGACACAAAATGATTAGGTAAATAGAGATGAAAGCGTTACTGCCCAGGATAGAAATCTCTCTAGCTCAAATCCAGCATAATGCTCGGATACTATCTGAACTTTATGGCCGAAGAGGAATTTCCTTAATGGGTGTCTCCAAAGCGACACTAGGAGATCCTGCGATCGCTGGGGCGATGATTCAAGGTGGAGTAAAATTCATTGCCGACTCTCGCATTGAAAATATAAAAAGGATGAAAAATGCGGGAACATTGACCCAGTTTGTACTTCTACGCACGGCTTTAAGTCAAGCAGAAACTGTGATTAGAAACGTAGATATTAGCCTCAATACAGAATTTGAAACTGTGAGAAAACTTTCCCAGTATGCAAAGGTACATGATACACTCCACCAAATCATTATCATGATAGAGTTGGGTGATCTGCGAGAGGGAATATTGCCTTGTGATCTTTCTGAATTTGTTAAAAAAACGCTTGAATTACCCAATATAAAAATTATTGGAATTGGCTGCAACTTGGCTTGTTATGGTGGAATCAAACCCAACAACCAAAAAATGCATGAGTTATCTGAATTAGCTGATGCAATTGAAAAAGAATTTCAGATTGACTTGGAAATCATTTCAGGT
>JAYKIC010000062.1:0-16950 GCA_035284985.1 Leptolyngbyaceae cyanobacterium | reverse complement strand
ATTATCAAAGTTAATTACCTTAAAGCGATTGGTTTGACTATCAATCTGAATAATCGTAAATGTCGAATAGGCAATTTTTCGGACCTGGCAAATCGGTAATGTGGCGATGACCGTTTTCAGGACTTCCTCCAATGGCACATCGGCATTCAGCATCGTAATCAAAATTTCTGTGGTGAGGGTAGCCAAAATATTGGCTTTTACGCCACTCCCTAGACCATCTGAAAGGACAATCGTGGTCGTTTTATCCGTCTTTAAATACTTAACTTTATCCCCACAAAGCTCTTCACCTTTTTTATTGAGGCTGGCTTCATGGATATCCAAAAAATGCTCAACCGCCACTTGACAATACATAGTTAAAACTACCTTTGCTTGTATAAAGTTATACGCAGGAGTGATATCTATAGCCGTAAAACTTCACGAAACTACGGGATTAGACACATAACTTCAAGTAGAAGGCCAGCCGTAAACAAGTACTGGAAATATAGAGTATTTGTTTAGTCGGATCTACTAAAAGAAGTGCGGATGCCATCCCTCTAAAATTCTCATTACAGGGAAAATACTTAGAACGTTAGGTTGCAGATCTTTGGATGTTCCATCCCCTGCTACCAGGCAAGTTGGATTAAAATGGATGAACGTCTTCTTCGAGAATTTGAATAATTTTGAGGAGATTGACTTTAGTAGCAGCCGTTGTTTCTCCCAAAAGTCCCGCAATTTCTTGGGCTACTTTCATCTGGTTATCCACCACGGAATTGACGCTTTTAATCGTTTCTTGTTTGAGTTTGGATAATTCCCGTCTCTGCTCAATTTCATGGCTAATATCAACCATAATTGACGCAATCAATCCTTCTTCTTCTATGGAGAAAATGACTTGGTTAACATATAAACCGTAATTGGGATATTCTCGAAATTTTCCGCGAATTACTAAGTCTTTCTGTTTCCAAACTTTGGTAAAATCAGCAACATCATCGAAGATTACTTCTAGGGATTGACCGATAATATCCTCAGCCTTTGTTTGAAACATTTTACAAAAGGCCGGATTAACTGATTTAATGAAAAGATCGGGATCGAGTAAAACTAGACCATTAGGAGCGTATTCCCACAGTAGTTTCCAGAGGTGAGCATGATCGTCAAGCATAACAATGTTTATTATTCAAAATTTATTATTCAAACTAGGTAGACGAAGTAACGGCTTTAATTAAGGGAAGGATGTCTAAAACAAACTTTTCTTCAACATTATGTGGTGTGATATTAGTAATTTGATAGTCTTGAAACTTCATCGTAATGCCTTGATTACATAGTTCCAAACAAAATGATCCTTTTAATGTAATACAGTCTTCCACACCATAGGTTTCAATTAACTTTTGTAATTGAGGTAATACCTCATAAACACCTAGTTGATGGCAAGCTGATCCCATACAAAGAAATAGGTTTTCAGTTGTCATATCGGATTCCTCCATAAACCACTCAGCTTTCCAGAGAGTGCTTTACAACGCTGTGCGCTGACGTTAAGGGTAATCGTGTGCTCACGCCATCATGTCTACACTTAACGGAACCGCACGCTGCCATAGAGTTAGCAGTGACGATTATTTCGCCAACTATTTCTAAACACGCTTAGAGTTCAGGGTAATCCTAAAAAGTGGGGATGGTTGCCCACCCCCACTTTTTCTTAATTTCGTTCTTAGTTTCGATATCGTTCCGTTAAGAGCTTGCCATCTGCGCCTAGCACTTGGATGTGTAGTGGCATTTGCCCTGCCGCATGGGTGGAACAGGATAGGCAGGGATCATAGCAACGAATCCCCGCTTCCACTCGGTTCAAGAACCCTTCAGGAATGTCCTGTCCTGGGCCAATACCATGGATATATTCCTTGGCAATTTGGGAGACGGTTTTGTTCATGGCTAGGTTGTTTTGTCCGGTGGCAATGATCAGGTTGACTGCTTCAATCAGCCCGTTATCGTCAACTCGGTAGTGGTGGAACAGGGTACCCCGTGGGGCTTCACTGACACCGATTGCATTGAGGCAATTGACCCCAGCCTGGGAACGAATCCGACTGGAGGTAATTTCGGGATCATCCATCAGGGCTTGAATGTGTTCCAGACAGGCCAGGATTTCAATTAATCGAGCGTAGTGATACAGGAAGGAGGAAGTGGGTACGCCTTGGGCCAAACTCCGCATATTTTGCAGTTCCCGATCAGCCGCTTCCATGCCGATGGATTCGCACACGTTCAATCGCGCTAGGGGGCCAACTCGATAGATGCCATCGGGATATCCCAAGGGTTTGTAATAGGGAAATTTGAGGTAGGACCAGGGTTCTACCGCTTCACCCAGGAAGCTTTCGTAGTCGTCTTCGCTCAAGTTATCGGCGACAATATTGCCTTCACTGTCGGTGAAGCGCAAGTGACCGCCGTAATGTTCCCACTTGCCATCGGCCCCAACGAGGCCCATGAATAGGGAGGGGAATTCGCCAAAGACATTGATCTCGGATTTGAGGGCACCGTCTATCATGCCCTTAAATAAATCTAAGGCGAGATTGACGGTTTCAAAGGATTCGGGTAAGCGATCGAGAATCCACTGACGGTTTTCCTCCGAGAGGGGAGTTCTGACCCCGCCAGGAACAGTCCACGCTGCATGAATTTTGCGGGCACCCAATTTTTCGATCACTGTTTGGCCGAACTGACGTAGGCGAATGCCAGCACGGGCCAGATCGGGATTTGCGTCAATTAGACCAAACACATTGCGCTTGGCGGGATCGCTGTCCCATCCCAGGAGAAAATCGGGACTGCTGAGGTGGAAGAAGGATAGGGCGTGGGATTGGGTCAACTGGGCCAAATTCATTAACCGCCGCAGTTTTTCGGCAGTGGGGGGAATTTGCACCGCTAGAATTTTGTCCCCGGTTTTAGCCGCTGCTAACAGGTGGCTCACCGGGCAAATTCCACAAATCCGAGCCGTGATCCCCGCCATTTCTGTGAATGGGCGGCCTTCACAGAATTTTTCAAAGCCCCGGTATTCCACCACATGAAAACGGGCATCGGACACTTCCCCCGCATCGTCGAGAAAGACGGAGATTTTGGCGTGTCCTTCAATCCGAGTGACGGGATCGATGACAACAGTTCTGGACATGAGTTCTGATTCCTTTAGTTGTGTAGTTATGTGCTCCTCATCCCCCAGCCCCTTCTCCCTGGGAAGAGTATGTGTCTAGCTTTACCCCCTCTAACTCCCCCTTGCAAAGGGGGAGAACCGGAGCTTCCCCCCTTTGCAAGGGGGGATTAAGGGGGGTAAAGCTAGGGTTTTCCGGCTTCGCTAAACACATACTAGGGAGAAGGGGAGCCATACTTTGCCGTCCCTTTCTCCAGGGAGAAGGCTTTAGGGTGAGGGGGCTAGCAATCAGCCAAATTTAATCATTTCGCGGCCTTCCATCACAGGCATTTCCCCTTTGAGGAGGGGTTCCAGTGTGGCCTTGATCCGGTCGGCTGGTGGGGGGCAACCGGGCATGAAAATGTCCACCGGGACGACTTGGTGGACGGGTTGTACCTTGTCCAATAGTTCCGGCACAATGCCAGGTTCGTGGGGAAATTGCTTCCCTTCATCTGCCAGTTCCAGGTAAGAGCGCTTCAGGACGGCTTCCGTACCCCCTAACATGTTCCGCATGGCGGGGACGTTGGCAGTGACAGCACAGTCGCCAAAGGAAATCAAGATTTTGGTTTTTTGGCGAATTTCTTGAATCAGTTCTAAGTTTTCAGTGTTGGCGACGGCTCCTTCCACCAAACAGACATCCACCCCATCGGGGTAATGTTTCAGGTCAGTGCCCACGGGACTGTAAACCACATCGACGTGCTGGGCTAACTCAATGAGCCATTCATCCAAATCCAAAAATGACATATGGCAACCGGAACATCCCGCTAGCCATACCGTGGCAAATTTTATCTTGTCCATTCTTTGCTCTCCCGTGCTCTTACCAAAAATTCGAGTCGTTCGCGATCGCGTGCTTTTTCCCCGGTGGTCTCACTCTTGCGGAAGATGGCCCCAGTGGGGCAAGCATCCACACACTTGCCGCAGGAGGTGCAGGCATCTACTTCACCCCAGGGTTGGTCTAACCCGGAGGTAATGTAGCAAGCGGCTCCCCGCTGGGACACATCCCAAACGTGGGCACCTTCCACTTCGTCGCACACCCGGACGCAACGGGTACAGAGAATGCAACGGTTGTGGTCAATGCCAAACAAGGGGTGGGATAGGTCTACTTTGCGATCGGGGAAACGATAGCGGAAACGACTGTGATCCATGCCAACGGCGATCGCCATATCCTGCAATTCACAGTTACCATTGGCCACACAAATCGCGCAGACATGATTTCCTTCCGCAAAAATTAACTCCACCGTCATCCGGCGATACTCTTGGAGTTTTGCCGTTTGGGTCGAGACATCCATTCCCTCAGCCGCCTCCGTAGCACAAGCCGGAAGGAGTTTATTGATCCCCGCCACTTCCACCACGCATAAACGGCAGGCTCCCACCGTGGAAACCCCTTCGAGATAGCATAGACGGGGAATTTCGACCCCCGCTTCCTGGGCGGCTTGCAGCAAGGTTGACCCCGCAGGCACCGCCACATCCGTCCCATCAATTTTTAATGTTACAACTGCCATACAAACCTCTCATCAATCACCTGTCCATCAAACTCCCAGTCTCCGGCTGGGAGTCTCTACGGAGCGTCTAGCGTCCGGAACAGCAGAGGCAGAGCCTCTGGAGAGTTCCCAGCCGGAGACTGGGAACGAGGAGACGTTACTGGGTTGTTGCCACCGGGTGACTCTTTAGCTCAGCAGGAGACTTTAGCAAGTCCAGATATTCCTGCTTGAAATACTGCAAAGTACTCAACACTGGGTTGGGTGCAGTTTGACCCAATCCGCACAGACTCATCTCCTTCACCATGTAGCTGAGGGATTCCAGCAGGTCCAAATCGGCTTGGGTGGCTTCACCATTCATAATCTTGTTGAGTAGGGCATAGAGCTGCACCGTACCCGTGCGACAGGGGACGCACTTACCGCAGGTTTCACCTCGGCAAAATTCCATATAGAATCGAGCAATTTCCACCATACTGGTGGTTTCGTCCATCACAATCATGCCGCCAGATCCCATAATGGTCCCTAGCTTCTGCAATGACCCATATTCCACCGGGGTATCCAACAACTCGGCAGGTACACAGCCCCCGGATGGACCTCCCGTTTGCACCGCCTTAATTTTGCCTTCATCGGGAACGCCACCTCCCATCTCTTCCACAATTTGACGTAGAGTGGTGCCCATCGGTACTTCAATCAATCCGGTATTATTGATCTTGCCCGTCAAGGCAAAGACCTTAGTGCCCTTGCTGTCCTCGGTGCCGATGCTGGCATACCAGTCGCCCCCGTTGCGGATAATCGGGGCAATATTGGCATAGGTCTCCACGTTGTTAATCAAGGTGGGACAGCCCCACAAGCCGGAAGCAGCGGGGTATGGGGGGCGAGGTCGGGGGTTGCCCCGACCGCCCTGAATGGAGTTCATTAGTGCAGTTTCTTCGCCACACACAAAGGCTCCCGCCCCAATCCGAATGTCAATTTTGAAATCGAACCCAGATTGGAACACCTGACTGCCCAATAGCTCGTATTTTTTCGCCTGTTGAATCGCTTTCCGCAGGTTTTTGATGGCGAGGGGATATTCTGCCCGGATGTAGATAAAGCCGTGGTTGGCTCCGATGGCGTATCCGGCGATCGCCATCCCCTCTAAAATCCGATGGGGATCACTTTCCAAAATACTCCGGTCCATAAACGCACCGGGATCACCCTCATCCGCGTTACAAACCACATACTTTTGCCCCGGCGGCATCTTGGCCACCGTCGCCCATTTCAACCCAGTGGGGTAGCCGCCGCCACCCCGACCCCGCAGGCCACTTTTCTTCACTTCCTCCACCACATCGGCTGGGGACATATCGGTCAGCACCTGATGTAGTGCTTCATAACCCCCAACAGCAATGTAATCCTCAATTCGTTCTGGATTGATTCGACCGCTATTTTCCAGCACAATGGGCTGTTGACGGCTCCAGAAAGGATGGCCAAGATCCCCCTCAATGGCCGTAGCGGTGCCGCCGTTGATTGCTTCAATAATCGAGGGGGCATCCTCTGGTTTGACTTCTTCGTAGAGGATACCAGCGGGATCAACTTGCACCAGTGGTCCCCGACCACAAAAACTCATACAACCAACGCTGCACACTTCAATTGAGCCTTCTAGGTTGGCTTGTTCAACCGCAGCTTGCAGGGCATTTTTGACGGCTCCAGAACTGGAGGATAGGCACCCTGCCGCTGTGCAGCAACGGACACGAATGGGCCTACGTCGCTGCCGTTCTTCTTCAGCGATCCCACGAAGTTCGGTAATATCCATGTAGTGATGTCCTTAACGTTCCAATACAGAAATTCGGTAATCAGGTTGAATCGTCGAAAGGAGAGGATTATTGGGCCAGTACCCCTCTAATCCGGTCGATCGCTTCATCTGTACTTTGTTTGCCACACACTGCGCCGTCTAAAACGATGGCTGGAGCCAAACCACAAGCTCCGATACAACGGGCACCTAGCAGTGAAATGCTGCCATCTTCAGCGGTTTCTCCAACTTTGACCCCCAGTTCATCTTCTAATTCTGCTAATAATTGACTACCACCTTTAACGTGACAAGCCGTTCCCAAACAGACCACGCAAGTGTGGGCACCGTTCGGCTTCAGGGTAAACAGATGATAGAAGGTCGCCACTCCATACACTCGACTAAGCGGAAGCTTTAATCCTTGTGCCACATAGCGGAGGACATCTTCTTCCAGATAACCAAACGTATCTTGGGCTTTATGCAACACTTCAATCAAAGCATCTGCTTGATAATGATGCCGTTTCATTGTCATTTCTAAAGATTTGAAGCGGCGATCGCTTTCTTTTTTCTTGGCCTTATCGGCAGAATCGGCGGCTTTTTTCTGTTCTGGTGTAAGCGTTGCGGTTGACTGGTTCTGTAGAGACATGAGTTTCCTCACCTTAAATGCTCGTTACTGGGAATGGAATGATGCCCTAGCGATCGGGATAGACTGGTCAAACTCCTCATGGAGGACACCATTGGAGGTCGGGTCCACTGGCATTTCCGCCGCTCAGATGGCTGGGCTATGCTCTGGACTATGCTAATGCGATCGCCAAACATCCAACACAAAGCTTAATTATTTTTTAGGCGTAAAATTACGGAATAACTACATAACATTCTGATTCAGGATTATTGCACTGACTTAGCCTTGTGGGTTAAAGAACAATTGATTCAACGTTGCTGAGTGTTAGAGACTCAATAACCCCTGACCCGAATATCACTCCTTATAGTTATCGCCTAGTTTGCACTGATGAGTTGTATCCTGTACACGTATTTTGGTAATTTTTCACCTTTTGTATAAGGAAACCTATATGTTGTCAAAGACAACAGAGGCGCATCGGAACGCTGTAAAAAAACTAAGGTTATCCGTATGCCTTATCCCATGGGCTTTTGGGCGTGGGAATCGAACAATTCATCGTCCTCGGATATTTCCATTTTCAGTAGGAGTTTATGCTTTAGAACAAATATGCTACTCTGAAGGTACCACCCTGAACCCCAGTAAAGGCCATGATCCAACTCCAATCATCCTCTAAACCAGCGGTGATCTATCCCGATAGTGACGGTCAGCCCATGGCAGATAACACTAAGCAATTTCGCTGGATTGTCGTGATCCAGCAGAACCTAGACTGGCTCTTCGCCCATGATCCCAATGTGTTTGTCGCGGGAGATCTGCTTTGGTACCCGGTGGAAGGGGACAATAAAAAACGAGTGGCTCCTGATGTCATGGTGGCCTTTGGCCGACCCAAAGGGGATCGGGGATCATACAAACAATGGCAGGAGGACAACATCCCGCCCCAAGTGGTGTTTGAAATTCTCTCTCCTGGTAATACAAAGGTTGAGATGAATCGCAAGTTATTGTTTTATCACCAGTATGGGGTGGATGAATATTATCTCTATAATCCGGACAACCATGTTTTGCAGGGCTGGATTCGGCAGGATGGTTTTTTGGACGAAGTTGAAACGGTGAACCATTGGGTCAGTCCCCGGTTGCAGATTCGATTTGAATCATCTAGGGAAGAACTTCAGATTTTCCGGCCCGATGGGCAACGGTTTTTGAGTTACGCTGAAATTGCCCAACGGGCCGAAGCAGAAAGCCGACGGGCTGAGGCGGAAAGTCAACGGGCCGAGGCGGAAAGTCAACGGGCCGAAGCCGAAAGTCAACGGGCTGAACAAGCAGTAGAAAAGGCAGAGCGCTTGGCAGCACGGTTACGAGCACTAGGCATTGATCCGGAGGAACTTTGAGGGGATTGTTTTTTTAATCCAGCCAGGGACTCTTCAAATCACGGAATTGCTGCGTTTAACCGATGTTTCTAGCCAGAGAGTCATCCACTATGGGCATTTCTCGCTGCCGTTGGCTTAGGAACCGAAGCATTGGTCTGATCCGAGACTGCCAGATAAATGCCCAGCAGCACAATGCCGAATGCGCCCCAGTTCAACAGGGTGAGGTGTTCGGCAAAGAGGATCAGGGCGAGCACGGCGGCAATGACGGGAATGGTCAACATAGAGACCGCGACAAGGCTGGCAGAAAACTGTTTGAGGCTGTAAGTCAGTAATCCCTGCCCCAGGGCTTGGGACAACATGGCCAAGCCCAGCACGGCCATCCACCCCATGGAGGTGCTGGGAAAAATTGGTTCGTGGAAGACTAGCAGTAGTGTAAGTAAGGCGACACTGCCAATGCCGCTGGTCCACATCATGATGGTAGTGGTTTCAAAGTGTTGGCGCAGTTGCTTAACGCTGAGGATGTTGATGGCGGAAAGGAGGGCGGCACCTAGGGCGGCAGCGTCTCCGATGAAGCCTTGGGTCACTTGTAAATCTTCCAGCCCAATGATGATGGCTCCCGTGATGGCGATCGCCATTCCCAACAAAAACACCCGACTAAAGGTTTGGCGAAACACTAACCAGGCTCCGATCGTCGTGAAAATCGGCATCATATTATTCAGCAGGGTAGAATTGGCCACACTGGTTTGGGTCAGAGACCAAGCCCATAGGGTCAGGGAGGATGAAAAGGCTAAACCAGAGGTGAGAAACAATAGCAAATTCCCCCGGTTCACTGTCGTTAATTTAGCCAGAATGCTCTGGGGAAAAGGCTGATCCCCGGGCTTAGTGGCGATCGCATCTGGGTCCACAGACGCTTCTGAAGATTGATTCCAGAGGGTTTGGCTACTATTCCAACTGATAAAAATCAGCGTGGCAAATCCCAAGCGATTAAACGTAGCGGCATAGGGACTAATCTCGCGCTCTGCCACAACCAGCAGAATAGAGGCACAGGCAATCCCCAACAAAGCTGCGGCTAAGGCTAGCCAATGAGTGAGGCGATCGGAAATGGATAGACCAAGGAGGGAACGGGACTGACGCTCAGAGGAATTCATCAAAGTGTATTCATCGCGATGTGGACATCATGCTGGAGAGATAGTTTACTATCATGATGTCCCACTATACCGTCATGGTTGCCGTGCTGTTGTTAAACTAGCTGCGTTTTACTGCATGGGAGTGGGTCGGTCAAACAAAAACGGAATTTGGCCTGAACTACCCGACATCACCAGTACCTCTGGCATTTGGGCACCGCCCCGTCGCCATGCTTCAATCCGCTCTTTTTGTAGCACCAAGTCGCCCCCTTGCGCTTTGAGGGTTTCAGCCAAAAGGCGCTGGGCTTCGGCCCTGCCTTTGGCCCGGTTGATTTCAGCTTGGGCTTCTTGGGATGCCTCTTGGGCCACGTAAACTGCTCGGCGTGCCCGTTGTTCCGCAATCTGCTTATCTTCAACGGACTGGGCAAATTCCCTGGAGAAATTCAAGTCGATAATGCTGGTATCCAACACGATTACGCCGTATCGCTCTAATCGAGTTTGGAGGGCTTGGTCAAAATCCTGTTTCAGTTCCGTGCGTTTGGTGATGGATTCTTCAATCGTGCGTAAGGCGGCTGCAATTTTGAAGGCTTCCTGGGTTTGGGGCGCAATCACCTTGGAAACTAGGTTGTAAAGGCTACCTTGGGTCCGGCGAATTTCCACTACTCGGCTCGGATCGATGCGAAAGTTAATGGCAAAGTTGGATTGTAGGCTTTGCAAATCACGGGTGAGACTTTCCGCTGGCACCTCAAACTTTTGCACCGTGACATCGTACACATCCACCAGGGAGACAAGGGGCGGCTTGAAATGGATACCCTCCAAAAGGGCACCGTCTTGGGCTTTGCCCAAGATACTCATGACACCCGCTTGACCAGGGTTGATCACCACAAAAGAGTTCAGGCCAACCACAGCAACGAGAAACACAAGAAATGCTGAAACGATTACTGACAATCCTGGTGGTTGTGGATTCCTCAAGATTCTTTCCTCTGAATAATGTTTCTACGCTGTTTTGATCTGAAATCCACCCAAGTCATTTGAATTCCCTATGCTAACCTCATTTGGTCTTGCCTTGCCCCAAAATGTTATGGATTTAGGGTGGATTATGCAAAACTATGTCATTGTAACTCTATTTCTGGGCTGTTTTGACAACTCTTAACCCTTTGATGAGGACGTTAGCAAATTATGGATGGGAATTTGGATAGCGCCGCTGTGTTGACGGATATCAGCACCTATTGGGGGCGGCAGGCGATCGCCACCCTCCACCAACGTCATCTAGTGTCAGGCTATCCCGATGGCACCTTCCGCCCCAACCAAGCCTTGAGTCGGGCGGAATTTGCGGCGATCGCCTATCGTTTGTTTTCGCCCATCCTGACCCCGGAGCTAGCCCCCTCTGCTGGGAATGATCCCTTATCCACGGTTAACTTTGATGTCACCTTTGATGACGTGCCGCCTGAACATTGGGCTTATCCGACCATTTGCTGGGGCGTGAGCCAAGGGGTGTTTGCTGGATATGGGAACGGCACGTTTCAGCCCCATATTCCCATTACCCGTGTTCAATCGCTGATGGTCCTAGTGGCTGGGTTGAGGTTAGGAAAAGCACCATCTGGCCCTGGTTTATTGGAGGTATTGTTTGCCGATGCCGATGAGATTCCCAACTATGCCAGGGAAGCCACCACCATCGCCAGTCAAAACCGATTGGTGGTCAACTATCCTAACCTCTGGCAATTGCGACCCAATGCGCCAATCACCCGGGGTGAAATGGCGGGCTTTGTGGTGCAAGCCCTGCAAATTCCGGATGGGGTGCCCCCGCAGTACATTGTGGGAAAATTCTGGTTGGCTGATTTGGTGGCGGGGCAAACCATTGCTCTGAATCGTTTGAACGATTATCCGGGCTTGGTGTATCAAATTCAAACGCAGCTGCGACAGTTAGGGCTGTATTTAGACGGCATAGACGGGTTATTTGGTGCCCGCACTGAGGCGGCGATCGCCCAATTCTGCCAGTTTGCCCAACTCCCCACCCCGCAAATACTCGACGCTCCCTTTGCCACCGCCCTCCTCAGCACCAGCACCGCCGATCTCAAGTTGGCACGGGGGCGCGATCGCCCAGCAGTCTTTCAGTTTTTTCTAGCCCAAGAACGGGGGCGATCGCCGGGAAATTTAGCGTTTCTCGATCGGCAGGTGGATCAATCCCCCTATCGGGATCAAATGATCGCCTTTCCCGATCGCCTCAAAGAAGTGCCCGATGGTCAAGAGGTGATCAGTCATCCCCTACTCCAACACGGGTCATTGCAACCCTACCCCAACCGGGGCGATCGCCCCACCATTGATGAATCCGGTCTGGAGTTTCTCCACCCAGACATTCAACAAGCCTGTGTTTGTATCGCCACCCGTGTGGATGGCCAACTACACACCTATTGGCTGGGACGGCATGCCATGAAGCCGATTGAACTGTGGAGTACCACCAAGTTGGTGCCCATTTTAAATGTGCTATCCCAGAGTAACAGCCAATTTCCCGCCATTGATATCGATGACTGTCAGATTCGTCAACGGGGAACCGCTGGGGGGTTTTCCGTCCATGAACTGGCCAAGGATATCATGAACTATCGCCACAAAATCGGCACCTCGAATGCGATCGCCGCCATGCTGAAGCAATTTACAACGCCCATTGGGTTAGAACAGTGGCTCCAGTCGATCACGGGCCATACCCAGCTTATTTTTCGCGGACGCTACGGTGAATTACCCTTTTTCTCCCAGCCAGAATTATGGCATCCGCCAACGGGCCAAGTGTTGCTTTCTGGTCGCCCCATTACCCAGTGGCAGGATAATACCCTTGCCACCTATGACCTGACTCGCCTCGTGTCCATGGTGGGCTGGCATTTGCACCTGCCCCAATCGGCACGGCTACCCGGAATCCAATGGCACAGTCTGGAAAGTGTGGTTCGGGCCATGGGCCATGATTCGGCCCGGTATTTGGATGGGGCGATCGCCCACCTCGGTCTAGATACGGTCATCCGCTCCCCAGTCATTTTGTCGAAATTGGGCAATGGCCGCTCCAGTATCCGCGATCGGGCCGAAATTGCCTACACTGCCCTACTTCAGTGGGTGGACAAGCGCCCCAATGCGGTTGGTAAACCCGCCATTCTCCACTCTATGGCCATGACCCTGTTGGCGGCGAAGGATTATGGCGACTATCAGCGGGAGGCGACGGACCTGGATGCTCGCATGGCGGCAGAGGTGACGGAATTGGTGCGGCGTTTAGTCCAAAATGAATGGGATTAAGGCCGACCCTGAAGGAAACTTTAGAAGGACATTCTAGAAGGAAACTTTAGGATCGGGGCGATCGCTCACCAACAATGCTAGGGTACTGGTGAGTATCCAACACGAGAATGAGCCAGAGTTTTTTATGAAAACACGCGCTGCGATCGCATGGGAAGCCGGAAAACCGTTAGAAATTGAAGAACTTGACCTAGAGGGACCAAAGGCGGGGGAAGTTCTGGTTCGGATCGTCGCTACGGGGGTGTGCCACACCGATGCTTATACCCTCTCTGGCCAAGATCCAGAAGGGCTGTTTCCCTCGATCCTGGGCCATGAAGGGGGCGGTATTGTGGAAGAAGTGGGCGCAGGAGTGACCAGTGTGCAACCGGGGGATCACGTCATTCCTCTCTACACGCCTGAATGTGGCCAGTGTAAATTTTGCTTATCGGGAAAAACCAATCTTTGTCAGGCCATTCGCAGCACCCAGGGCCAAGGGTTGATGCCCGATGGCACCAGTCGGTTTAGTAAAAATGGCCAGAGGATTTTTCACTACATGGGTACCAGTACCTTCAGTGAATATACGGTTCTGCCGGAAATTGCGATCGCCAAAATCAACCCCGCCGCTCCCCTAGACAAAGTGTGCCTGTTGGGTTGCGGTGTCACCACGGGCATTGGCGCAGTGATGAACACGGCAAAGGTGGAGGCGGGATCAACCGTGGTCGTGTTTGGGCTAGGCGGCATTGGGCTGAGTGTGGTACAAGGGGCGGTCATGGCTCAGGCCAGTCGCATCATCGGCGTTGATATCAATCCCACCAAATTTGAACTGGCCCAACAGTTGGGTGCAACGGAGTGCGTGAACCCCCAAGACTACGATCAGCCGATTCAGCAGGTGATTGTTGAGTTGACGGATGGTGGGGCGGATTATTCCTTTGAGTGCGTTGGCAACGTGGAACTGATGCGGGCCGCGTTGGAATCCTGCCATAAGGGATGGGGTGAATCCACCATCATCGGGGTCGCGGGAGCGGGGCAAGAAATTAGTACCCGTCCGTTTCAATTGGTCACAGGTCGCGTCTGGCGGGGTAGTGCCTTTGGCGGGGTGAAAGGGCGATCGCAACTTCCCCTCTATGTCGATCGCTACTTGAATGGCGACATCCAAATCGATCCCTTCATTACCCAAACCCTCCCCCTAGAGGAAATCAACACGGCCTTCGAGCTGATGCACGCGGGGAAAAGCATCCGTTCCGTCATTCTTTATCGCTGATCTTGACTGCTAATCTTTATCGTTAATCTTTATCGTTAAATGGGCCATCTTGGCCTCACCCTGGCTGGAACCATGCAAACCTTGACCCTGACCCGTCCCGATGACTGGCATGTGCATTTACGGGACGGTGAAGCCCTCAAAACCGTGTTACCTTATACCGTGCGCCAGTTTGCCCGTGCCATCGTCATGCCCAATTTGAAACCGCCTGTGCGATCCCTGGCGGATGCCGCTGCCTACCGCGATCGCATCCTCGCGGCCATCCCCCCTGGTCAATCCTTTGAACCCTTGATGACCCTTTACCTCACCGATAACACGAGTCCTGAGGACATTAAGGCGGCCCAGGCATCGGGGTTTGTCAAGGCGGTGAAGTATTACCCATCGGGGGCGACGACGAATTCCGAGTTTGGCGTGACCGATATTCGGCAATGCGATCGCGTCTTTGAGTCCATGCAACAGGTGGACCTGCCATTATTGCTCCACGGCGAGGTCACCGATCAAACCGTGGACATATTCGATCGGGAAAAAGTTTTTATTGACCAGCAGTTGATTCCCCTGCGCCAGCGTTTTCCCGGCCTCCGCCTGGTGTTGGAACACATCACCACCGCCGATGCGGTCGAATTCGTGCTAGCTAGCCCCAATATGGCTGCCACGATTACGCCCCAGCATTTGTTATTCAACCGCAGCCGCATTTTTCAAGGGGGGATCAACCCCCATTTTTACTGCTTGCCCATTTTGAAACGGGAAACCCATCGCCAAGCCCTAGTTAAAGCCGCCACATCCGGTAATCCCAAGTTTTTCCTAGGGACGGATAGTGCCCCCCATGGGCGCGATCGCAAAGAAAGTGCCTGTGGGTGTGCCGGGTGCTTCTCCGCCCTCCATGCGATCGAACTTTATGCGGAAGTTTTTGATCAGGCGGATGCCCTGGATCAACTGGAAGCCTTCGCTAGTTTTCATGGTCCCGATTTTTATCACCTGCCCCGCAACTCTGGACAAATCACCCTAACCCAAACACCGTGGCGCGTCCCCGATGAACTTCCCTTTCCTGAAACCGGATTAGTCCCCCTAGGTGCAGGGCAGGAAATGCGCTGGAAAATGGAGTGAAGCCGCTGATTCAAGTGATCGTCGATACTGACCCGACCTTCAAGGCTAACAACGTATACACCCGATCGCCCATCCCTGAAGTTAATCACCAATAGTTAATCACCAATGGGCGATCGCTGAATAGAGTCATTCAAATACGGTAGGCGGTTGGGATCAAACACATATCTGAGGTAGTAGTCACTTAACATAGTAGTCACTTAACAATGAAGAGTATGCTAAACAAGAAATAAGTAGGTAATCATTATTAAATTTAAGATGACGTAGGTTGCGGTTTAGGAACAAAACCCAACAGCCCCATGGGTTACGCGATCGCTAACCCATCCTACATAGAGATTTAGCCCATCTGCTGAAATAGCTGAAGTATTCGTGCTGATGCCATCAACCCAGAACTCCTGAGCGCATTATGATTGCTGAACGACGATCCAACGGGATGTCCCCCCAAGACTATTTAAACTGGGAAGCGACTCAATCCGAAAAATATTTCTACGTGGATGGAGAAGTCTTCGCCATGACAGGCGGAACCATCCCCCATAACCTAATTGCAGGTAATCTTTTTGCCCTTCTGAAAGCTCATTTGCGGGGTAAGAATTGCCGAACTTTCTTTGCAGATGTCAAGGTTCAAGTGACTGAGGATGGCCCCTATCACTATCCTGATGTCATGGTCAGTTGCGACCCCAGGGACCAGAATGCGATTAAACTGATTCGCTATCCTTGCCTCATTGCCGAGGTGTTATCCCCTAGCACCGCTGACTATGACCGGGGTGATAAATTTACCCACTACCGTCAAATCCCCACCTTGCAAGAATATCTGCTGTTGGATGCCAATCAAATCAGCGTGGACCGCTATCGTCGCCTCTCTGAACGACGCTGGGATTTACAAACCTACACCGCAGAAGAACGACTGGATTTAACCAGCGTGGGATGGGAAGGGCCAATCAGTCTACTCTATGAAGATGTCAGGTTTGATGGTTCTTTGTAGCCCGATTCCACGGATGCTGTTTTGATGTTGAAGGATGTGTCTACACCGATGACTGAATACTTTACCTGTCCCATTTGTGGCACCGATGTGCCGATCAAAGCCCGTGCCTGTCCTGAGTGTGGTTCAGATGACGAAACGGGATGGTCAGCAGCGGCTCAATATACCCATCTGCTACCGGATCGGGGCGATGAAGGGGGATACAAACGGTCAGCATGGCGGCAGTATATGATCCCTGTGGCGGCGGTTATCGGCTTGAGTGGGGTTTTGATGGCGGCTGGATTTCTGGGGGCGGCGTTGTTGGTGCCCCTCGTCGTCGGGGGCATTCGCCTTGGGACGTGGTTTAGTAACAGAAGGGAGCAGACCCACTCTCGATTGGAACACCAAGCCTATGAACGCTTGCTACGACAGGCGGCTGGCGATCGCTCCATGGCTGACCGTTTAATTGAGCTGGAACGGCAACGCTCCCCTCAGGCGACCCGCTTGCAACTCATCCAAGATGCCCTGTATCGGTGGCGGCGCGATCGCCACTAACTCAGAATCAACCGCTAAATCGTCAGCGCTGATTTGAATTCTTGTGACGAGGTTTACTCCCATTCGTTCCTTTCGCTTATAATCACCGCAACTAGGATTTGGCCCAGCTAAATAATCAGTTAAAGGCTGTTTTCATGCCTATTTCTAAAGACTTTAATGCCCCAAAATTTTGGCATGGGCCTTCGGTTGCTGACTAGGAGAAATACAATGACCCCAGATCTATCCACAGTGCATCCCATTGATAGTATTGCCCTCGAAGCCAGTGGTGAATGGACCCTGTTATTGCGGCAAGAATGTTGTCTTGGGATTGCCGAAAAATCGACTCCATCTCCCTTGGCCCTGCCACCTG
>JAYKIC010000061.1:0-3761 GCA_035284985.1 Leptolyngbyaceae cyanobacterium | reverse complement strand
GCCGTGAGAATGACTTGCTCATCAGGGGTGATAGTGTGGTCAGCGGTGGCGATCGCCCGACACGCATAGAGAGCTACTAAACTATAGTCGGGGGATAGATTCTCCAAAAGTTCGTCAAGGGAAACCGGATTATCAATGTGGGCCTCAATGGTCGCTAGAGAGGCTGGGCTGAGGTAGTAAGGTTCCAATTCTGGTAAGGTTTCAGGCCAACTGCGATCGGGAAAGCTAGCTTTGACCATGTGGGCAATAATCTGATCGACCAAAATTTGTTGGGGCTGGGCTGCTTTCAGGTAGTTTTCTCCGGCAGTTTGGGCAGCTTGGGCGGCGGCATCCGATTGTAAGGCTTTCCCTTCGTTTTCATAGAAGCGACAGGCGGCATACCCAACGGCGTAGAGTGCCATCGCGTTGGTACCTGCTCCCACTATAGATCCGGCGATCGGGATACTTTGCAGGGTCATTTCCAGGCCAGTTTTCAGGGCAAAATTCGTTCCCATCGCCGCGCCAAAAATGGCTAGAATTTCCCACGGACGGGCTGAATCTTCTAAGTCTAGGCCATAGACAGCGGCAATTTGGTACCCTAGTTCCGCTTGAATCGAGGCGAGGGCCGCTAAGTCGAAGCCCATCAACGCCGCCGCCGACCCCGGAATTACGCTACTGGCAAAGCCCAAACCCGCCACAATAAAGACCTTTTTTTGCATCAGCCGATGAGCTAGAGCTTCATTGGAATCATCCGGATATTTTTCCCTAATCTCTTGCGCGACCGTGGCCGCTGCCTGAAGATCAACCTGTTCAATAATGGGCAACAATAACTTAACATCTAAATTTTTCCTTAATACTTGCAATCGTCCTTTAGTAAATTCAGCCGTTGCCATCACAGTGCTACCGATCGCATTTCCAGTTCCTGCGATCGCTTTCCCCACTGCGTTACTGCTCCCCTGGATTACGCTACCTACCGCCTGACCAACTCCCGTAACGGTCTCCCCCAGAGCGTTTGTGCTGGAAACTAGCGTTTCTTGCGCTTTTTTCTGACCTGTTGACACAACTTTGCCTGTGTGATCCACCGCATTCCCAAGCGCATTGGTAGTCCCTGCAATCGCCCCTCCCACCACTTTGCCAGTTTGATCAACCGTTTCTCCGATAGCCTTGGTTGTGCCTGCAATCGCCCCTCCGACTACTTTGCCAGTTTGATCAGCTTTCTCCCCAATTGCTTTGGTGGTCCCATCAATCATCTCTGTTGCCCCAGTTTGTAACACCTGGTTGACTTCACCCAAGACTGACCAGAAAGACTTGCGATTCGATGAATCAGGATTGGGCGACGATTGGTTAGTCACAGCAGGATCGTTAGCCATAGTGTAAAGATCTGTAGAGTGATACTTTTAAACTAACATAGTCACGGTAGGACCGTTAGCCATAGTGTGAAGATCTGTAGAATGATACTTTAAGTTAATATAATCTCTTTTGCTCAAAAGTCCGTGATTCTAGGATGGTTGAGGGCTAGGGAGTAAAAAAAACACCCGATTTTTACATCGGGTGCTCTAGATGACTGTCATACAAGTCACAAAGAGGAGAACTGTTATGGTTCTATAGTTCCCAGGAAACGCGATCGCCTAACATTCGCCTAACATTTCCCTATCTGCCAAATCAGTGATGATCGTAAATCCTCATCTAATCCCCAACGGAGTGAGGTAGGCTGAAATACTGACTGATACAGTATGATCTTAAATTACTCACGAACACACCTCTAGTCTGTGTAGACCGCTATGTTGAATCCTAACTTGGAAGACATCGAGCTTTCACGGGAAGAGTATGAACGCTTTTCTCGACACCTGATCTTGCCCGAAGTGGGCTTGGATGGTCAAAAACGATTGAAGGCGGCCAGTGTGTTGTGCGTCGGAACCGGAGGATTGGGTTCACCCCTTTTGCTCTACCTGGCGGCAGCAGGCATTGGGCGCATCGGTATTGTCGATTTTGATGTGGTCGATCGGTCCAACCTCCAACGCCAGATCATCCACGGCACCTCCTGGGTCGGCAAACCTAAAATTGAATCGGCCAAAAATCGCATCCACGAAATCAATCCTTTCTGCCAGGTGGACCTGTATAACACCCACCTCAGTTCCGCCAATGCCCTTGACATCATGAAGGACTATGACGTGGTGGTGGATGGGACGGATAACTTCCCCACTCGTTATCTGGTAAATGATGCCTGTGTTTTATTGAATAAACCCAACGTTTACGGCTCCATTTTCCGCTTTGAAGGGCAGGCCACCGTTTTTAACTATCAAGACGGTCCTAACTACCGCGATCTGTATCCTGAGCCACCTCCACCCGGAATGGTGCCCTCCTGTGCAGAGGGCGGGGTGTTAGGGGTGCTATGTGGCATCATTGGTACGATTCAGGCGACAGAAACCGTCAAAATTATTCTAGGCGCAGGCAATACCCTGAGTGGACGGCTCTTGCTTTACAATGCCCTAGACATGACCTTCAAACAGTTAAAGTTGCGGCCTAATCCGGTGCGACCTGTGATTGAAGGATTGATTGACTATGACCAATTTTGTGGAATTCCCCAAGCAAAAGCCATGGAAGAACAAGAAAAAGCCCAAAGTGCTGAGATGACAGTGCAGGAATTGAAGGCATTGTTGGATAGTGGTGCCGATGACTTTGTGTTGTTGGATGTTCGCAATCCCCATGAGGCAGAAATTGCCAAAATTCCAGGGGCCGTGATGGTACCCTTACCCGATATCGAAGATGGTGATGGGGTGGAGCAGGTCAAGGAATTGCTGAACGGCCATCGCTTAATTGCTCACTGTAAGATGGGGGGGCGATCGGCAAAGGCATTGGCAATTCTGAAGGATGCTGGCATTTCCGGGACCAATGTTAAAGGCGGAATCTTGGCCTGGAGCCGTGAAATTGATCCCTCAGTGCCTGAATATTAAGGTCTACTCAGACCAGTGTTAACCTGTAACGATGAACCCGGTTTCTTAGGAAGCTGGGTTTTTTTGATGTTTCACGCTGAGGTCGTTGCACCCATCGCGGGCACTCTTGAAGATTGCGGTAGCCATCCCCTCTAACTTCTCCTTGCAAAGAAGGGGTCGGAATTTCTACCCCTTGCAAAGGCGGGAGAAAGTCGGCTTTTGGCCTTCAAACCTAAGAGGTGGGTACGCCGTAGGCTGGTTCACCAGAGGAAGTTACATTCCCAAACAGAATTTATTACAAACCGTAAACAACACGAGTGACGGATATACATAAAAATCCGTGAGGATACCTGCTGATCGAACAGCTAACCATGCAAAATTGACAACTTCCTTCAAGTGCATGAAGAAATATTAAGAAGATGTTGGGAAGTAAATACGAATAACTATCGTTGGTTTCCTAATATTTGAAGGCTTAGAATAAGTGGCATAGAAACAAAGATGTTTCTGATTTTTCTCCCTAGTTGTAAGGTTCCTTGTTTTTTTCGGCAAGAATTCAGTTCTAAAAAGCACCGATTTTATTAAGGATAAACTTTAATCATTTCTTTGCTGCTTATTTGATATCAGCCATGCATATTTTGGATGGCAAACATCGTATGAAAGTTGAGTGTAAATTCACTCATTCTACCATTTTCGTTTTTTGTTTCGGCACAATTTCTTTTTACTTAAGTAGCTAGGCGGATTTAAATCTAAAACGCTCTTGTCCATATCCGCCGTTTTGACTTCGTGCTTCCACTCCAGCAATGACGGCCAACGCCAAATCATATTCGTTATCAAACATCCGTCCGGCAA
>JAYKIC010000060.1:0-7794 GCA_035284985.1 Leptolyngbyaceae cyanobacterium | reverse complement strand
TCCTCTGTCTCTTTCCTTTGGCTGTCCTTGAATTCAACTAAGTACGGAGCCATCCTGGGCTATTCGTATCCATATACCTCCAGTCGATCAGAGGCTACGGAAAAGTAGATGGCGTTATCCCCTGAATTTTGAAGCGATCAATTTTCAAGCGCACCAACCCTACTTTTATTACACCGCAAAAATACTGAAGTGATGGCAAATGTAGTGGAATGCAAATATGAGGAACGGGCGGTTTCACAAAACTAGGTAAACCTAGCCAGTGTAGGGTGCGTTATCACGCACCTGGCTATGTATTCAACCTGTCCGAAAATTGGGGTGGAGTACCCGCGGCGCGGGGACTCCACCCCAATTTTCGGACGACTCGATTCTGGCAGTCGCAAGGGCGTAGGTTTCATGAGGTCAGGTTTCCGTTCAATCCGGTTCAGGGTTAGGGGCGGGTTGAGCGGGTTGAGGCGTGGGATCGGACAGGACGTTGTGGGTGAGATTTTTAAGGCTAGCGAGAAACGTCAGCAGCGGGTTGATGAGTCCATCTTGGGGATCTGAGGTAATGATCGTGGTGCGCTGTTCTTGGGGGGCGGGGAGATGTTGGGCGATCGCGGCCAATTCTCCCACCAACTGAGCCTGAATTTTCGCTTCAGAGATATCGTTATCAATGGCGCGTTGTTTTTGATCCAAGTCAAGCAGGCGATCGCGTTGTTCCACATCGGCCTGATCCCGCAAACCTTGGATGTCAAGTTGGGCGATCGCCTCCGCCCGATCTTTTTGCGCCTGTATTGCGTCTAACTGCAATTGTTGCTGCACTTTCTCCATTTCCGCCGTAATTTGCTGCCGTTCCAAGTCCAGTTTCTGCAACATTATTTCCAACTGAGCCTGGTTACGGGCTTGTTCGGTGCGGGATCGTTCCCCGATCACCTGTCGCTCTGCTTCCTGCTCTAACTGGTTACGCCGGAGTTTTTCCGCTTGCTCACGATCATAGGTGATTCGGGCTTGTTGCGATCGCAACTGCTCAATTTCCCCTTGAACCCCCAATTCCCCCCGCTCACTGCTGAGTTGATTCTCCAACTCCCGTGCTTTGATTTGCTGCTCACTCTCCAGTTGGGCGAGTCGCGCCATTTTTTGCCGCTCAGCCCGGAACGGCGCTTGCAGATTTTCCCAAAGCTGAGTAGAACTAACCACCGCCTCCTTAATCTGTACCGTCACAATTTTTAAGCCTAGTCCTTCGGGGCGGCTCACTCCCTCCGTGTCGCCGTTACTAGTGCCTTCCGCCACCGTTCGTAATCGGTGGGTTAATTCTTCAATAATCGGTTGCTTATCACTTAACACCTCATCAATACTCAGGGTCGCCACTTTATCTTTAATCGCAGCCTCTGCCTGTTCCCGCAATTGCAGATTCACAATCCCCATGGGGTCTTCTGGATCAGAAAAATCCAGTTTCCAGTAAGCCGTGCGAATATCGTCAATCACCCATTGCACATAAGCTTGTACTAGTAATCCTTGGCGCTCCAAACAAATGCAGTTAGCGTTAATCAAAATAGTCTGCACTGATGCCGGAATCACTAAGAAGGAATCGGTCAAAGGATTAAAGCGAAAGGAAATTCCCATGCCAATATGTAACGGTTCCTGATGTCCCCGGCGGGTATGGACAGTGTAGAGATTGGGCGGCACGATTAAGCTTTTCCAAATACCAAACCCAGTAATGCGATAATCAACGGCTTTACCCCCATGGGCAGGCGGGGTATCGGACGAAACGGACGGTTTGCCAGGGAGAGGGGGAGCCATGGTGGCCATCATTGGGGCAGCGTTAGGCAGGGCTGAACGGGTGTGAGGGCGACGGCTGAGTTTGCGATCGGCTTCCGCTTTTTCCTGTAAAACCTGCTGTAAGTAAGTATTTTCCTCTGGTTTTTGGCTCATTGTGGTTGTCCGGGGTGCAGGGTGTTGGCCTTTGGGGCAGGGCGATTAAGTGCTGTTTTGCCCTGAGATTCCGCTACACTCAAGTCTACAACCAAGGAGATGTAATCTAATGCCTGATAAAACAAACTCACCTGCTCCTGATGGACAAGCGGATATACAAGCCACCTCAACCGCAGTGGCGAACCTTTACAACACCTATCCTTTTCCCCCAGAGGCCATTTTGGATGAACCGCCACCGGGCTATAACTGGCGCTGGAATTGGCAGACGGCTTATCACTTCTGTGCCGGACGCTTACCCGATCGCCTCGATGCCCGAATTCTAGATGCGGGTTGTGGCACCGGGGTGGGCACCGAATATTTGGTCCATCTTAACCCTCAGGCTCAAGTCGTCGGGCTTGACTTGAGCGAGGGGGCGCTAAAGGTAGCGACGGAGCGGTGTCGCCGTTCGGGGGCGGATCGAGTGGAATTCCATCATCTGAGTTTGTACGATGTAGATCAGATTCCTGGCGAGTTTGACTTGATCAACTGTGTTGGTGTTCTGCACCACCTACCCGATCCCAAACGCGGTATTCAAGCCTTAAGTCGCAAACTGGCTCCCGGCGGCATTATGCACATTTTTGTTTACGCCGAATTAGGTCGCTGGGAAATTCAACTGATGCAGGAGGCGATCGCCCTCCTCCAAGGGGATAAACGGGGAGATTACGTAGACGGGGTAAATGTGGGTCGCCAAATTTTTGCCTCACTACCGGAAAATAACCGGATTCTCAAACGGGATCGGGAACGGTGGGCGCTAGAAAATCATCTAGATGCCAACTTTGCCGATATGTATGTCCACCCCCAAGAAGTGGACTATAACGTAGATACCCTGTTTGAATTAATCGAAGCCGCTTCAGATTTGAAATTTCTCGGATTTTCCAATCCCGCGTACTGGAATTTAGACCGACTGCTCGGTAAATCTCCGGAAATGATGACACGGGCAATGCAATTGAGCGATCGCCAACGCTATCGCCTCACCGAAGTGCTGGACCCGGAAATTACCCACTACGAATTTTTCCTGGCCCGTCCACCCTTTCAGGCAAGGGACTGGAGCAACGACAATGATCTCTTAAACGCCGTACCCCAGCTCAGCCCTTGTATGCAAGGGTGGCCCGCCCGCCAAATCTTTAACTATGATTACAAGGTTGTGAACTTGGATGAAGCTCAGTGGGCATTTTTAACAGCCTGTGATTCCGCCTCAGATTCAAGGCACACTGTAGAACAGCTACTTGCACAATTACCGGACTCAGTGACCTGTCGTTTGGATAGCGTGCGATCGCTTGTGGCAGAACAACTGATTCTCCTGAGTCTCAGATAATTTTATTTTGCCTTAAGTATTGCACCACCACATGATATGATCTCCTGTGGTTCGTAGCATTCTAACTACCTGCCAGACCAAATTTATCTGGATTGATTTCTTAATTCTGTGAACTCACCAGACAACCACCTCAAAGCCGCTTCCCCTGGAAGCGAAACGAACGAAGTTTCTGGAGCAACAGACCCTAGTCTACCGCTCTCCAGCGAGCCAAGTTCGTCAATGGTTGAGTATTACCAACTTCAGCAGGAGTTATGGGTTACATCAATCATTCTCATTGGGATCATCTTCCCCACAGTTTGGGTTACTTACTCTCTGAATGTGGCACTCAATTATATTATCGGGGCCTCCATCGGGATTGTTTACATTAGGCTGCTGGGCAAAAAGGTTGAGGCAATTGGTCGGCAGAAGTCGATGTTAAGCAATGTACGTTTTGCTCTTATTATTGGAGTAATTGTAGTCGCATCTCGGCTGCAAGAGTTAGAAATTCTCCCTATTTTTCTGGGGTTTCTAACCTATAAGGTCGCCATCATTATCTATATGTTGCGATCGCTTATGTTGCCTAAATCAGACTAGGTGTTTTACGTTCTGTCGTTCGTCCTAAGTTTTTGGGAGCCACTTGAGGAACCCTCTTGGAAGACATGCTGGATTCTCTAACCGCAATTCATACATTACCGATTGCCGAGCTAGAGGTTGGTTCTCACCTTTATTGGAAGCTTGGCGGTTTCCTAATCCATGGGCAAATCTTTTTGTCATCCTGGATTGTAATTGCCATCTTACTGACCCTGGCATTTCTGGCTAGCCGGAATGTTCAAATGGTTCCAACAGGTATGCAGAACCTGATGGAATATGCGCTAGAATTCATCCGAGATCTAGCGCAGAAGCAGATCGGCGAGAAAGATTACCGTCCCTGGGTACCTTTCGTCGGTACACTCTTTCTGTTTATTTTCGTTAGTAATTGGACAGGGGCATTAGTTCCTCTGAAAATCATTCATCTCCCCGCAGGAGAGTTGGCCGCGCCAACGAATGACATCAATACGACGATTGCTCTCGCCCTTCTCACTTCGCTAGCATACTTTTACGCTGGTTTCAAGAAGAAGGGATTGGGGTACTTCGGCAACTATGTACATCCGGTTGCTTTCATGTTGCCGTTCAAAATTGTTGAGGATTTTACTAAACCGTTGTCACTTAGTTTCCGTCTTTTCGGAAACATCTTGGCAGACGAATTGGTAGTCGCGGTTATTGTTTTCTTGGTGCCACTATTTGTACCGCTGCCGTTGATGGGGCTTGGCTTGTTCACTAGCGCAATTCAAGCACTAATCTTTGCAACACTAGCGGCTGCTTATATTGGTGAAGCCATGGAAGAACATGACGAAGAGCATGAATAGACGCTCTCTCTCAATTTTGGTTGAACTGTCCTAATGACTCATCGATCTCCCTGTTTATGGGGAACTAAGTAGTCGTGTTGCTAAGACATTTTTACTTAGTGTCGATGTTTAGCGTCATTCATTTGATTTAGATAATTGTCCATTTTGTCCTGTAATTGATTTAAGGTAGGAACATCACTATGGAACCTATTGTTGCTGCTGCTTCTGTTATCGCTGCTGCTCTTGCTATTGGTCTTGGTGCGATCGGTCCTGGAATCGGTCAAGGTAATGCAGCTGGCCAAGCAGTTGAAGGGATTGCCCGTCAACCTGAAGCAGAAGGAAAAATCCGAGGTACTTTGTTGCTGAGTTTGGCTTTCATGGAAGCCTTGACTATCTACGGTTTGGTTGTTGCATTGGTTCTCTTGTTCGCGAACCCTTTCGCGTAAAGATATTTCCTGACAACGGAGTGGAAAGTACTCTACTATTTTCCACTCCACCATTATTGCTAACGTTTTTTCGGATTCGTTAGCAACTGGCGATTGACTCCGCTTGAAAGCACAGGCAACTGAAATGATTCATTCGATATTTGTATTCGCTGCTGATGTTGCAGCAGAGGTTGTTGAAGGCCCTGGTGGTTTATTTGACATCAACGCAACCTTGCCGTTGATGGCCCTTCAGTTTTTAGCGCTCATGTGGATTCTCGACAAGATTCTCTACAAGCCGCTGGGGGAAGCAATTGACAACCGGGATGGCCTTATTCGCAATAACTTAGCTGACGCTAAGGAGCGTCTAGCAAAAGCTGAGGCGGTGGCCCAGCAGTACGAGCAAGAACTAGCTTCGACTCGTCGTCAGGCCCAAGAGATCATCGCTACTGCCCAGGCTGAGGCTCAAGCATTGGCAGATCAAAAGGTCGCTGCGGCCCAACAGGAAGCGCAAGTTAAGCGTGAACAAGCTCAAGCTGAACTTGATCAACAGAAGCAGTCAGCGATGCAATCGTTAGAGCAGCAGGTTGATGGTCTTAGTCGTCAAATTATGGCTAAGCTCTTAGGTTCTCAGGTGTGAGTTAAACCGCATCATCATATTTAGGGCAGAGCCATAGCAGATATAGAGATATGGAAAACTTACTACTGTTGGCCACTGAGGCTGCGGAGCATGGGTTTGGTTTAAACCTGGATCTGTTCGATACAAACTTAATTAACCTGGCCATCATCATCGTTATTTTGGTGGTAGTTGGTCGGCAGGTTATTGGCGATATATTGTCGAGTCGGCAGGCTACAATTGAGGCTGCTATTACCGATGCTGAAGAGCGCAAGAAGTCCGCTGCGGCTCAACTGGCTGAGCAACAGCAAAAGCTGGCCCAAGCTCAGGTAGAGGCAACGTCGATTCGGGCGGACGCGGAAAAGCGAGCTGAATCCTTTAGACTGGCAATTCTTGAGAAAGCGGATGCCGACGTTGAAAAGTTGAAGGCCGCTGCGATAGCAGATCTCGGTTCTCAACAAGACCGGGCGATCGCCGAATTACGGCAACGGGTCGTGGAGTTGGCTTTGGCAGGTGTGGAGAGCCAGCTTAGCACGGGGGTCGATGATGCAACCCAGCAACGTTTAATTGATCAAAGTATTGCAATGTTGGGAGGATAGCCATCGTGAATAGCGCAATAGCGTCGGAAATTATTGCCCCCTATGCCCAAGCGTTGATGGATGCTGCCAAAAGTAATGGGTTGATTGATCGCATTGCTGACGATATTCAAACAATTTTAGAGTTGTTGGATAGTTCAGATGATTTGCAGCAGTTCCTCGACAATCCCTTGATCAAGCCAGAGGCAAAGAAAGCTGTTATCCGTCAATTATTGGCTGATACGGCCCAACCTTATACCCTCAACTTTTTAATGTTGCTGGTTGATAAAGGTAGAATCCTTTTTCTAGCAGGGATTTGTAAGCAATATCAAGCATTGCTCAGGCAAATCAACGGGGTCGTTTTGGCCGAAGTCATATCTGCCGCACCCTTGAGCGGTTCCCAGCAAGATGCCATCCGCCGCAAAGTTATTGAAATGACGGGTGCTCGTGAGGCTGAGCTAGAAGCGTCTTTAGATGCCACGCTGATTGGTGGCATGGTGATTAAAGTTGGTTCGCAAGTGGTTGATGCCAGCTTAAGAGGGCAACTTCGCCGCATTGGTTTACAGCTCAGCAGTGCGGCCTAACTGTTTGAGCAAACAGAGCCTTTGTGGCTAACAGGAGTTGATGTTAGTGGCATCAACTCTTCCTCCCGAACCTAGTTTTGTGGGCGCACCGTTTTACACTGTACTGTTCTATCCACCAGAAGAGAATCCTATGGTAAGTATCAAACCTGACGAAATTAGTAGCATTATCCAGCAGCAGATTGAGCAATACAATCAAGATGTCAAGGTTTCCAATGTGGGGACTGTGTTGCAGGTTGGTGATGGCATCGCCCGCATCTACGGTTTACAGGAAGCAATGGCCTCTGAGTTGCTTGAATTTGAAGATGGCACCATTGGTATTGCCCTTAACCTTGAAGAGGACAATGTTGGAGCCGTTTTGATGGGGAATGGCCGCAATATCCAGGAAGGAAGTTCTGTAACGTCTACTGGCCGTATTGCTGAGGTTCCTGTAGGCGATGCGCTGGTTGGGCGTGTTGTGGATGCGCTAGGCCGTCCTTTAGATGGTAAAGGCGACCTAGCTACCACTGAAACTCGCCTGCTTGAATCCATGGCTCCTGGCATTATTGCTCGGAAATCAGTTTATGAACCGCTACAAACTGGCATTACTGCCATTGACTCCATGATCCCCATTGGTCGGGGTCAGCGGGAACTTATTATTGGCGATCGCCAAACGGGTAAGACCGCGATCGCCATCGACACTATCCTTAACCAAGCCAAAGAAGATGTAATTTGTGTTTACGTTGCCGTAGGCCAAAAAGCCTCTACCGTGGCCCAGGTTGTCAATGTCCTTGAAGAAAGAGGTGCATTAGACTACACCGTGGTGGTTGCTGCCAACGCGAGTGACCCTGCTGCCCTGCAATATTTGGCACCCTATACTGGCGCATCCATTGCCGAGTACTTCATGTACCAAGGTAAAGCCACATTGGTGGTGTACGACGACTTAACCAAGCAAGCTCAGGCATATCGCCAGATGTCCTTGTTGTTGCGTC
>JAYKIC010000059.1:0-10418 GCA_035284985.1 Leptolyngbyaceae cyanobacterium | reverse complement strand
TTGGTTTGATACACCTGTAACGCCGCTTGAAAGGTGGCCAACGCCTCCGCAAATTTTCCTTGCTCTAATTGTTCAGTCCCTAATTGATACAAGTCAGCCGCATCATCCGAGAATAAACAGACCGTCGCGGGGAAAATGGGGCAATGTTTTTGGAGCAGTGGATTACTTTGAAGGTTGAACACGACTAATGATTGAAGGGTTGATAAGGCATTAACATTCGAGATTTGATTCTGACTAAGATCTAGTTCGACTAAATTTAATAGACTGCTGATTGGCTCGACTTGGGTGAGGCGATTATGACCGAGATCCAGATGGGTTAACTGAGAAAGCGATCGCAATTCTTCTACGGTGTTAATGCGATTATTCGCCAAATAAATTTGTTCTATTTTCGTGAGTTTTTCCACTCCAATCAGATCATCTATTCGATTGGAATTCGCATATAAAATCATCAAAGAATCTAGTGATTCAATAGGTGATAGATTTTGAATGTGGTTGTTATCTAAATAAAGAGTTTGGAGATTTTTTAATTGGGATATTGGTGTTAAGTCAATGACTTGATTATCCAATAAATAAAGCTCCAGTAAATGAGTGAGATTAGCCAGTGGTTGCAAGTCACTGATGTAATTTTGACCGAGGCGGAGGGATTCTAACTGGGTGAATGGGGCGATGGGGGATAAATTAGTCAGTTGGCGATCGCTTAAATCCAAACTAGTTCTTTGGGCTAAATTCTCGTAAGCGACTTGACAATCATCGGTATTCACCTCCTCTAACAGGACTTGAAAAGTGTGCTGAATATCCGCTGGTAACTGGTCTAACTGATTGCATTGGGTGAGAAAGTCCTGACTGCCATCAGGACTATTTTTTAAGGGAAAGTCGGGGGAACTAATGGGTAGTAAAAGTAGGGTGGAAAAGGCGATCGCCTTGCCCCAGCTTACTTCTAAAATTGTAGCCCAGTTTAAATCCGGTCCTAACATTGTCATGGTTGGCATCCCCCAATGGTTAAATTAGGTAAGATGGCCTTGCATAGGTTAACCTGATCAAAACTACTTTGATCAACGATGGCATCCGCTAAATTTGCCTCAGTTAAATTAGCACCTGTCCATAGTATTGATGTTAAGTCTGCCCCTCGCAAGTCCGCCCCCCTTAAATCCGCATATTCCAAATTAGCCCCCACAAGATCAGCATTTTGGAGGATGGTCCCTGATAAGTCGGCTCCTTCCAGATATACCCCAATCAAGTCATAGTTGGTAAAATCAAGCTGGGATAAATCACAATTTTGGCAACGATTTTCTAAGGTGAGTTGTCTGATATTAACGGTCTGGGTGACGAGGCGGCGATCGCCCTCCACCACCGGATTATTATCAATATCTAACTCGACCAGACTTTCCAAGGCTAAAAGAGGGTCGATATGGGTTACTTGATTGGAATCAAGCTGAAGTTGGGTCAGTTGCTGGAGATTAGTCAAGGCCGTGAGCGATTTAATCTGATTACGGTTTAATATCAAAACATTCAAGTTGAGCAAGGGCGAGAGGGGATTAAGCTCAACAATTTGATTGCCAGATAAATTCAAATAAATGAGTTGGGTTAGATTACCTAAGGGTGTCAATGTGACCGTTTGATTATCATTAATTTCTAGATGGGTCAGGTGCTGCAAATTCGCTAAGGGAGTTAAATCTGCAATTTGGTTATGGCTGAGATACAGTTGGGCGATCGCGTCCAATTCTGCTAATGCTGAAATATCCGTAATCTGGTTATAATCCAATGCCAGAATTTGGAGATTCGACAGCGTTGCCAATCCTGAAATATCTTGAATCTCATTCCCAGTCAAATAGAGTTCCGTCAGTTGAGTAAAGTAACTGAGCACCCTAATATCCCGAATTTGGCTATCACTTAAATCCAAATAGGGAGACTGAGAGAGCAGGCGATCGGCCTCACCGCAATCTTCCGTGTCTGCCACTTGTAAGAGGACATGAATGGTCTGTTGCTGCCCTGGGGAGAGGCGAGGGCGCTGTTGACAAGCGGCTTGAAAGGATGGATTGACCTCAGCCCCAGGTTGAGCCAGACCAGGCAGATCAAGGCACAGGAAACAGAGGGGAATGACCAGCATCAGAAGGTGGGGCGATCGCCATTTCCCGCCTTGATAGCCAGACCCACATTGCACACTAATCATCGCGGGTAATTGATGGTTACGATTAGCAGAATTCTACCAAGTTAGACACCCTCCTTTCCCACCATAACTATAGTTAGGATCATTAAATCCTTGTCAACAAGACTTGACATCTCTAGGAACAATGCTTGAAAATTTGCGTAGTACGGAGGTGCATGGCTGTATCTCTACTTCAGTTGAGATTATTGAGATTATACAGTCAAGAGATTGACAAATACCCCCTATTTACTCATCTTCATGCATCTATATCAACGCTTAGGTTGTGCCCAAAAACGTCTCTCCCCCTCTGGCAGTCTGACGTTCGCCACCCTTCTCTTCACCGTTTTCACCTTCAGCGGCAATTATCCCAGTCGGGCTGCCACACCCGAACAAATCAACGTGAATGATGTTCTCGGCAATAGTAGCGAACTCTTGGTTCGTCGTAGTGGGCGGCGAGAATCGCTGCAAATTGGGACGCTGTTGCAGCGGATTCAGGATGCCATTGTAACGGTTCCCCCCAACAATGCCCGGGCACTGCTCCGCTTTCTGGATGCTAGTGGCACCGATTTAAACCTATACGTCCAGACCAATCCCCATCCAGAATCAGCCATTTACTACTTCCCCTGCCAGATTGAAGGGGGAGATGAGTTGATGGGGTGGGGGTTGGCCCGTGATGCAGAGCGCGGCTGTGAAGCCGGAATACGGGTGAGTCGGGGGCAACAGAACCGAGTGCAAGCGGAGCAACTTTTACAGTCGCCGCTGGTGGCCCAGTCTCTCAAACTCTTGACTCTGGATGGGATGGCTCAAGGGGCAGTGCGACCTGTGTTTTATTGCAGTATGGCAGGGGTTAACGGGGGGATCGGGTTCGCCACCGCTGCATCGGGCAATCCCTGTACCAAAGCGCTACAACAATGTCAGGATTCCGGTGGGGTGGATTGCACCGTGATCACCATGGGATCATGGTGGACCAGTGAGGAAAAACTCTATGCCAGCGTTGACTGTGGCACTCTGGAAGATCCTCCCTTAGAGAATGACCCAGCTTCTGAAAATCCTGCATTGCCCTTTGCTAGCTGGATTGAGGGGACGGGGCAAACCCTGGAGGAACAAATTGAAACGACGTTGCAACAGCCCCCTGCGGAGTTCTGCGGGGTGCAGGTCTATCGACCGGATGACTTTGTGATTATTCCAGCGACAGATGAAGTGGTGTTGGGACTGGGGCATGATGAAACCTTGGTGCAGGTCCGGGATACCCCGGAGGGCTTACAGGTGGATGTGCTCAAGGGGGCGATTAATGTGCGATCGCCCTACAATATAGAGCGCGATCGCCAACTCGTGACCGCCGGACAGCGCTACGATCAGGCCAGCACGGGCAACACCCTCACCAGCTTCGACCAAGCTGCCGCCCTCACTTCAGTGGATATGGAAGTGTTGTGTACCTTTGCCTCAACCCCTAGCAATAATCTCAAGGTTTCTGCCTGTGCCGAGCAGAATCTACTGCTACCCGTTGCCTCTGATGGCCGCCCCACCGTGGCTTTTTGCGATCGGGAACAGGCCAGTGGTGGACAGGCCGGGGACCGACGCACCGTACAAATGAGCACCAACTCCGGTGAAATCAGATTGGAGTACGAAGCCTTTGAGGTACCCGATCGCTTTCAGATCTTTTATGAAGGCCGAGAAATTCTGGACACAGGACCAATATCCTACAGTGAAACCTTGCTCATCCCCTTTTCTGGCCGTTCCGGTCGGGTGGATGTGATGGTAACGGGCAACCCTGATATCTCAACTACAGAATGGAACTATACCCTCTACTGCCCCTAAACCTGTTTCCTCATTTCGGAAACTTTCCCCAAGTCTAGCCAAATCTAGCCAATAAATTCTATTTGACCAATCCCCACTTTGTTCGTCACAATTCTAATAGCTCGGTAGACAATAGTAATAACCCTTAGTCGTCTTTCTGGCATCGGTGCTAAATCAGAACAAAGTCGCCCGTCACTCAAGATAGCCAACGGTGAGGGATACGGGACGCAATGAACCCAGTGAAAGGAACGCCTCATGAGTGATGTTGAAGTGCAAGATATTACAGCGATTTTGAAATTTGCAGAGCATCTTATTTTCCAACAAACAAATATTTATTGCAGTGAATTGCAGCAGAACCTGCTGCTTTCAGTTCTAGATGGTGAGCGGAAAAACTACGAACAAATCGCTGAAGAATGCGGTTATTCTGTCACCTATATTCGCCAAGATGTTGCCCCCAAGCTCTGGCAGCTTCTTTCCCAGGCGTTAGATAAAAAAGTAAATAAGGCTAACATTCGCACCAGTTTGGAACAGGCCATGCTTCAACAACAGTTTGCTGTGGCTTTCCAAGCGGTGAACCCATCCAACTCTTCCGCCCTATTGCCCCCCAATAGGGTGCAGGAACAAGGGGAATCGCCTACCCGCAATCAGCCCGGGCCAACCCACACGCCGCCATCATCTGTGCCATCACCGTCAGCTCAGCTTGATATCGGTATGGTTGAAGCGGGACGCGATCCCGACGTTGGGGTATCCGATCCCCCCGATATCACCATCAAGGGAAATATTTTGCTGGTTGATGATCAGCCGAGAAATCTCCGATTGTTAGCCGATTTATTAGAAGAGCAGGGCTATGAGGTCCAAGAGGCCATTAATGGTCCGGTAGCGTTACAGGTTGTGTCGGTGATGACTCCTGATTTAATCTTGCTCGATATCCACATGCCGGAAATGGATGGCTATTCGGTTTGCCAACAATTGAAGGCGGACCCTAAAACCAAAGAGGTTCCGGTCATTTTTATTAGTGCGGTGGATGAGGCATGGGATAAGGTGAGGGCATTCTCCGTGGGAGGCGTGGATTACATTACCAAGCCGTTCAAAGTGGTGGAGGTGTTGGCGCGGGTGAAAAATCAATTGGCCATTCAAGCGCTGCAACAAGAGTTAAAGGCGCAAAATGCCCAATTGCAGCAGGCGATCCATGAGTTGCAGAGCTTGGCCGTGATCGACCATGTGACTCAGGTGGCCAATCGCTATCGATTTGACCAGTATCTCCAAGCCGAATGGCAGCAAGCCATCCATGATGGCACGCCTTTATCCGTGATGCTATGCCATTTAGACGACTTTGATGGCTATTTGCAAGCTAATGGCTACCAGGCGGGCGATCGCTGTCTTTACCACATTGCCCAGACCATCAAGCGAGTCGTACAACGTCCCGCCGACTTAGTATGTCGCTATGGTGGTGACATCTTTGCCATTGTATTGCCCAATATGACAGTACAAAGGGCTGAGGCGATCGCCCAAACCCTCTTAGACCAGATTGAATCCCTACGAGTCTGTCAAACCCCTAGTGCGGACATCACAGAAGCAATCATCCTCACCACGAGCATTGGCTTAGCCAGTGTACTGCCCACTCCAGGGTTAGGGTTAGAAACCTTAATGGAACAGTGCGATCGGGCTTTGCAAAGGGCAAAGGCCAAGGGGGGCAATACGGTAGTGAGTGGTTGACCCTGCTGCTGCTGGCTCTAGCATTAATTGCTCAAGAGGTTAACGATCAAGAGGATAAGAACGCCTAGCGGAACATACTGCTAACAGAACTATCTTCATGGATACGCCAAATCGTCTCACCTAACAAGTTCGCAACCGAGAGAATCGTGAGTTGCTCAAA
This sequence comes from Leptolyngbyaceae cyanobacterium, assembly GCA_035284985.1. GTDB lineage: Bacteria > Cyanobacteriota > Cyanobacteriia > CAKZMO01 > CAKZMO01 > JAAHGY01. The sequence continues at coordinate 4,599 of JAYKIC010000059.1, read as the reverse complement.
TCGATTGGCCTCAGGGGTAGGAATCGTGTTGGTGATAATCACTTCCTCAAATAGACCACTGGAAAGTCGGTCTATGGCGGGGGGCGAAAATACGGCATGGGTGGCGCAAGCGTAAACCTGCCGTGCTCCTTCCTCCCGCAACAGTTTAGCTCCCGCACAAATCGTCCCCGCCGTATCAATCATGTCATCGACTAAGACGGCGGTTTTCCCCTGCACATCCCCAATGACATTGAGGACTTCCGCCACATTATGGGCCTGCCGTCGCTTATCAATAATCGCCAAGGGCGCACCATCTAACTTTTTGGCAAAGGCGCGGGCACGGGCCACGCCACCCACATCGGGAGAGACAACCACAATATCCGATAGATTTTTGCTCGCCAAATATTCTTGGATAACGGGGAGTCCATAAACATGATCACAGGGAATATCAAAATAACCTTGGATCTGGGCTGAATGGAGATCCATCGCCAAAACCCGGTTAGCCCCAGCCTGGGTGATCAAATTCGCCACTAACTTGGCAGTAATGGATTCCCGCCCCGCCGTTTTGCGATCGGCACGGGCGTAGCCGTAGTAAGGCAACACCGCCGTAATCTGACGGGCCGATGCCCGCCGACAGGCATCCACCATAATCAACAATTCCATCAAATGGTCATTGACAGGACAGCAGGTGGGTTGTAGCAAATAAACATCGGAGCCACGAATGGACTCTTGAATTTGAATGTACAATTCCCCATCAGCAAAACGCTTCCGAACCATTGGGCCAAGGTCCATACCGAGATAACGTGCAACCTCTTGAGCTAACAAGGGATTAGCCGAACCGGAAAACAGCCGAAGGCGACTATGGTCTATCAAGCGGGTAGGATTCGTTTGAATCGGCAAAGTGGCGGGATGAAGCACGACAAAACCTCAAAGCACGGTGTCACCGCAATACTATCATTGGAACGAAGCGATCGATTTTAGTGTTTACCATGATTTTTGATATGGCGATGGCATAAGCCAAACAAGAATGTTTGGGTGGGAGGGATGAGGCGTACACTTAATTTATTGATCACTATTGATGGATCACTGGGTAAACAATTGAAATCTCTCGCTATCCTTATAACTTCGATGGCGGCGATGTCCAATCCCATAGGGCAAGTCAAGCTCAAACAGGTGTGAGATTGGCCTGAAATATGGGTAGGATGCAGCCCTTAACATTGCTTCAATCCCATAAACCACACCATATACGGTTTTCTATTATCAACTGCTCCCTCAAATCTTGTCTAGAGTAGCAGATAACATTTAATGATAGTAATGATAGGCTTGCCTGGTTTAAGGCTGAGGAGATAACCGTTGGTTGAAGGGGGATTGTTCTCTGTTCCTAACGGTTCATTCTTAGCACTCAGTGATATCCCCAGGATTGAAGCCAAAAGGGGGCAGGACCATGGATGGCCCACCAGCCGCTTCTAGTGTGACCCAAAACTGCTCGTCCCAGGAGCCTCTGACGGCTGAGAATAGGACGGTATTGGTCGTACGGGGGGTAAGGCTTTGCCGATCTAATACTTGATGTTCATCTTGGATTTGGAGAGCGAGGGCGGGGGGCAAGGGTTGATCCGGGGGGGCACCGAGGGCAAGCAAGAGGGTCCACTCGGATGGTTCTTGGACGGTAGAGGAATCCCAGGTGATGGCATAGAGCCGCACCTGTTGATGATTGATGGGAAGATCGATGTAACCGCCCCGGGCATGGGGCGGTACACCAATGCCTTGCAGACTCAAGTTTTGGAGAATGGCTTCAAACTGGTCTAAGGCGGGACGAACTTGCCGAAAGGCCCCAGCCCCCTGCCAGTCGGGAGTCAAGGGGGGTAACAAGGTCCAATTGAGGGTTTGGGCAAGGTGATCCAATTGTCCTTGTAACCAATGTCCCACGTTTACCACGGGGTTGGTCGGTCTGGGTGAGCGACTGGCAGGATGGGCTGGGTGGAGTAAGGCGAGGGCTAAAAAGGGATGTTGGTGGAGGGCGATCGCTTGGGTCCAGGGTAATAATTTCCACAGGGGACGTGGGCTGGTTTGAAACCGGGAGCGCAGGATGTCCAGGTTGGCTTGCAAGGTGGCTGGGTTAGATTGAACGGCTGGCAGGATCGGGGTGCGGCAAATGGCACTGGCCTCTAAACAACGAAGGTAGAGTAAAACGGTGTTGGGGTCAGGGTGAAACCATTGGCGGGGAATGGGATAGGTCCAGTTGTCGTCGGCTTCTAGGGTGGGATCTACGGTGGGGTCTTGGTTGGGGTGGGCGTGGAGGCGATCGCGCAACGTATCCAGGTGCAGACAGCCCCAACAGGTGACACGGTTCAGTTCCTCCTGCACTTCGACCCCGATAAACAGGTGGGGGATATAGTCCTCTAATTCTAAGGCGGCCCTCGGTACGGCTACATAATCATCCGTGAGGCTACCGAAGGGCACTAAACAGATATGGAATGAGCCTATGTGAAGCTGGCAAACCCCGCTCAGTAATCCAGCGATCGCCCGATCATAAACTGAACTCGCTTCAATCGTATCGGCAATTTCAATCCCCCGTTCTGCTAGCCATTGTTGGAAGCCGAAGAGGGCGATCGCATTTTGGTAGGCTTGCCACCGTTCCGCCGAACGGACCATTTGACTGACTAGCTGTGCCCGATCCACCCCATCCGGTAGCAGCGTCACCGTTTGATCCGTGAGTTGCTCCGCATCCGCTTGGAGGAACTGGGGAGCGGCGATATCTGAGGCATTCGGATAAGTCGTCATGGGAGGGTTCCTTTTGCGTAGGTGAGTGGGTGGGTGGGTGAGTGAGTCAAGAGTTAGCTGGAACGGTGGCTTAAATAGTGACAGAGGCAACGGGCAAAGCGGCTTTGGAGAGGACCGTTTCTAGCACCACTGGTTTCCCGTTCGGCTTCGCCGATCATCTCGTCAACTTGCTCCGTTAGGGCTAGATCAAGGCGCTGATCAAGGGATTGCAATTGGTTCGGGTTGAGAAATTGTTGGGCGATCGCCCCGACCCGCTGGCGCAACTGTTGGAGCAATGCATGGCGGACATCAGCCCGTAGATCTTTCAACTTCAGAAGAAATGACACCTTATCCTGACGCTCGTAACCTAAATGGGTCGCAATTTCCGTCATAGTTAGCCCTTGGGCGTGGAATAATTCTAATCCCTGGAGAAATAACTGATCACGGTTGCCTTTCCGTTTGCGAAGCTGGGCCACCCGATGCTCCACCACGGTTTGAATGGCTTGGTCTAAACTGCGCTCAAACGCCTGTTGGTATAATTCCATCACATCATCACTGGAATCGGTCTCATCCGGGGGGGCTGTTTGGGTCGGCATCACAACCTCACTGGGGTTGAACGTGGGATCATCAATGGATTCTGTGACGGGTTTGCCGCCCCGATTGTGGATACGATAGTCCCGTAAACAGTGGGCCAAGGCTTGGAGTTGCTGTAACGTGTCTTGGGGTGATCGGTAGGGCAACTGGGTCAACCCATCTTCTTGTTGGAGTGTGTGTAAATGTTGGGCAATGCGCTGGAGTTGGGCGGGGGTGGGGGGGAGGCAGCGGCCTGTTTTGTGTTGATGGAGGCGATCGCCCCGATACACCGTGTGATAGCTCTCCAACAACAGCAGGGCCACTTGCACTTCTACCCGACTGAGGCTGTAGAACTCCCCTAGAATGCGTTTGAGTTGGGCCTGATTGGTGTCGTTCAAAATGGCCCAATCGCTGACAAAGTAGATCCCATGCTCCAGCAATATTTCGTTAATGGTTTGGTTATGGCGCACTAGCCGCACGGTCCATACCCGGAGGCTACTGCGCTCTGGATCAAAGGTTTCAAAAATTTCCGTCGCAAGGGAACGGTAGGCGCTGGTGGCCTGAGGGTGGCGGCGAGGCGATCGCCCTTGCGCCAGTAAACACTCATCATGAAGGACCGCCCCCACTAAAACCATCCGGGTAAACCCGTGGCTGGGGCCAAATTGATCCGCCAGTTGCTGGCAAGCATAATCAATTTGGTGGGAAATGGCACACCGTAAACAAAGTTCAGCCGGAGTGGGGGCCGACACAGTGGAGGAAGAGGGAGATAGGTTGAACGAGGAAAAAGGGGCGGCTGACGATGGCTGTCGCAGCGGCGGTTCGGACCTTGTTAAGGGTTCCGATGGGGCGATCGCCGCCGCCACGGGTATGCGCTCTACCACAACAGCTTGTGACGGGGCAGAAACAGACCCTTTAGGGGAGGGCTGGAACGACTGGGCTTGGACCGACGATGAATGCACGGGTGGGATGGAAACTTGCCCCACTAGGTGACGTTGCACATCCCGATGGGGGAACGGGCGGATGGGGGACCAGTCGAGCAACACGGCTTGGGTCAAGGTGCGAAAATGGCGCTGGGCAGTTGTTTCCTGCCGCGATATCACCGTATCCCCCATGGCCGTTAAAAATATCCAATACTGAGTGGCATCATCCATCGGGCTATCTCCTCTGTCTCTTTCCTTTGGCTGTCCTTGAATTCAACTAAGTACGGAGCCATCCTGGGCTATTCGTATCCATATACCTCCAGTCGATCAGAGGCTACGGAAAAGTAGATGGCGTTATCCCCTGAAT
>JAYKIC010000058.1:0-6366 GCA_035284985.1 Leptolyngbyaceae cyanobacterium | reverse complement strand
GCCTCCTGATTCCCCCACTGCAACGGATGTAACGGAAAACCCTGAAACCTCCGAGGAAGTAGCTCCTGCGCCGACACCGACCAATGAGGATCAGGATCAAGCGACCTTAGAGGACGTGCTGAATGGCTCTGATAGCCCCCGGCCCGTTGATCCGGCCATAGCGGACAAGCCTGTGCGAGTGCAACTAGAAATGAAAGAGCGGTCATGGTTGCGGGTAACAGTAGATGGCCAACTCGATTTTGAGGGGGTGCTGGACGAAGGCACTCAGCGCACTTGGGCCGGTGAAACCAATGTGCTGGTGCGGGTGGGCAACGCAGGTGGCGTGTTAGCCGCATTTAATGAATCTGAAGCCGAGATCATGGGCGATCCTGGATCGGTGCAGGAGCGACTATTCTCTCCTGACTCTCCTGATCCCGCTGATTCTGCTGATTCCGCTGAACCTGACTGACCAATTTTATGCTGAATATTAAGATTAGTATTTCGACGGATGTAAAAAATCTACTTCTCCATAAATGATGGGAGAAAGGGTGTACAGGGTGCGATGATTATCCTTCGTTTAACGGATTCCACTCGTCATCATGCAGCATACCCACGATTCAGAACCATACCCGTCTGTTGTTAACAACGTCTTAGTCGTTGATCCGTCCCAGGCCCCTGCCGATATTGTACCGATCCAGGTGGTGACATCACGCGATCGCTACCAATGTTGTCATATTCGCTTTGGGGACAGTAGCTCCGGAGAATTCTATGCAGCCATCTGTTTTGAAGACAACTTCTACAGCCTATGTTTTACCAAAGTAGGCGAAGAAGAAGCCTTTAATGCAGCAATGCAGTTAACCGATCGAGGTCGATCCATTGTTATTACTAAAATACCCAAGGGCTATGCTGTTTGGGTATTTGAACCGGATGCCATTCCTTCGTCATCCAGGGTGTCCCATGGGAAAAAATCCCATACCAGGACATTGGAACCCAGAAAATCCCCGCATTCTGATCAGGTTGCTGTTTATGCTCAGGCGCTAACCAGAGGAGAAAACTCGACCACTCTTTCAAGCAAATTAACCCACCCAGATCGGTCAAATCATCCAGAGTGGTTAGGGCATGGGGCCAGTAAACCCGGATCAGATTCAGCCATCAGTTCAGATACATCTTCTAAAGAATTAATGCCCTACAGGGTACTCACCGCCAATGATCATCATCAGCTTTGTCGAATTTATCTGCCACAACTACAACAACCTTGCCTATGTATCTGCCTAGAACATCATTACTACAAATTATTCAAAACAGTTGAAACTCCCCATCAGGCAGCCAAGTTAGTCAAATTGTTGACCCATTATAATGAACAAATTGTGATGACTAAAATGCCAGAGGGATATGGCATTTGGCGACTCATTGATCAACAGCTATTGGCAGCACTCCGGGGAAGCGACAATCAAGAACCTGCCTAAAAAGGAGGCAGATAAAGTCGGCCCCTGCCCGCTCAACACTTTGTGCGGCTGTAATCATTAAATTGGCAGCTTCTTGTCATCGCTCCTGATGCTGCAACGCTTCAATTTCCGCGAAATCGAGAGAATATATTATATTTTTAGCCGAATACAATCCTCCAGCTTGTGCTAGGCCATCTCGTTAATGATGCCATAGTACTCAGTGGAAGACTCCCAACTCATTCCACCGATGAGACCGATTATTTTTATGTCCATTTTCTGACGTTTTGACTGGAGTGGTTTAGCTGATTTGAATTCCGAAGTAAGTCAACACTAGCTCCATCGTACCCGTATTGCTAATTTCATGAACCTCTCCCGGCTGAACCCCAACACAAGTACCCGCACCAAGGGAATGAACCTTACCATCAATGGTGATAGTTCCTGTCCCCGATTCCACAAAGAACACCTCGCTCATATCTGAGTGGGAGTGCCCAGGGGCAATTTGTCCCGGTTGGAAACGGGCTTGGGAAAAGTAAACCAGATTGGAAATATCACCCGGTTGTAGCATCACTTGTTTTTGGATAGCAGCATTATGGGACACCCTGGTGGGAGAAATTTGAGAGAGTTCAACGTATTTCATATTCAATATATTGCATCAATAGGTAAGGAGTACTCAGGAATAATGCCAGAACTTTTGGATTGGAGCGATTGTTACTGTGGGTTCAATTTAAAGCATAATCTTCCATAAATCTGTCAAATTCATATCCATCCCAATTGCTCATCAACTGGTCAATAGTCGCGGCAATAAGGGGAAAGACTTGTTCATCATTTTGAAACGCTGGATCATCACCAAACACCACTAAAATATATGGGCTTTTCCCATCTCCCGGATCAATAATCGCGGCATCGTTACGATTGGATGAAGTCCATCCAGCTTTGGAATACAAGTGATAATTAGAGGGTAAACCTCCTCCTAAAAAACCCTGTACCTGCGAAGCGGTAGGGTAAATTTCTCGCTGTAAATGGCTTTTAATTCGCTGAGTATATCGAGGAGACAGAATTTTATCGGTTTGGATTTCGTACAGTAAACGAGCCGTGGCGTAGGTGGTCAGGTAATTTCTCACCGGATCTGAGTTATTCCCCCGTAGCTGTTCTTCACGCCCTGTATGGAAATCTAAACCTAAAGAGGAAATCGGAAATGTTTTCTGTGAAATATTAATATCTTGATAGCCGAATAACTCAAAATACTGATTGAGCGCGAGTCGCTGATTCATCCATACCTCTAGTTCTTCAGGAGGAAGGCGATCGCCCGACTCAGTTTGGGTAATGGCATCCATGATTCGGCTAGCCGAGTCATTATCAGAACTGGCAATCATCCAATGAACATCTATTTCTGATACCGTATTTTCTTCCAGTTGATTGGTGCGATATTGATCATATAAATTCACCAACCAAAATAGCTTGACTAAGCTAGCGGGATAGCGAGGAATACGGTCATTAAACCCAGCATAACTACAGCACTGACTATCAAGCTTAACTAAGCTCATGGAAATTTTTTCAGTCGGTAGATTTCGCTGCTCCAATTGAAACAACATGTAATGGAGCATAAGCTGTAAGCGAATGTCCTGGAAGAATGGCACATCTTCAACTAGTAGGCTATCCCTTAGATCTTCCTGTTTTTGCAGTGTACCGGATACCGATGAATCTGCACCCACGGAAAAAGATGCAATACTCAGGGGAGTATCCTGACTTGTACAACCCAGAACAACAGTGAAGGTAAAGACTGTAAAGTAGGTTGATGCCTTAACCAAAAACCCGATCAAGGACCAGGGAGCAGAGCGGGGAGCTTGTGTAATCATTAGAGTGGACTACTTAATAGGGAGCTAAACGCAGTTTACCTCATTTTTCTCTGTTCAATTGTTACTAACATCACACATTTGGCCCAGTATTTCCTGTCCTAGAGCCACTCTTAGGATTTCCCCCTGCATTGATTAACATTCTTGGTGACGGGACACCGCTAAAATTGACTGGGATGTTCCCATTCTGTCCCACGGCAAATCCGTGCCTTCAACCCAATTATCTTGCTGTTAGAACTTCAAATGACCCAATTGTTTCTGATCCCCGTAATTGCCTTCTCCCGAACCCTGGTGTTTTTGCTGCGGGCCACGGGGAAAGGGTCCGGTACCGCTTTACCCGGTTTATTGGTCAGCCGCTACTTTCCCTTTGCCTTTGCGGCTTTAGTGTCCCAAATTCCCCGAATTGTGGTGATTACGGGCACCAATGGTAAAACCACCACCCAAACCATGCTGAGCGCAATTTTGGATCAGCAAGAAGACATCACGGTTTTACGGAATCAAGCGGGAGCTAACTTATTACAAGGAATTCTCTCCCAGTTGTTGCGGGAAGCCAATTGGTTGGGGCAGCTTCATTTTAGTCATGCGATTTTGGAGGTGGAAGAGGCGACCTTACCCCAAATCGCCCAAGTCTTGCGTCCCGAAATCATTACTGTGACCAATCTTTACCGGGATCAGTTGGATGCCTATGGTGAGACCGATATGACCGAGCGATTGATTCGGGATGGGATTACCCAGTGTCCCCAGGCTCTGGTGGTGGTGAATGGGGATGATCCCCGCACCTCCCGCCTTACCCGTGGGCTGGACAATGCCACCTATTTCACCTCCTTACCCCAAGCCTATTCGGCAGATATTCCCTATGAAGGAGAAACCCAAGATACCCAAAGCCGCACGGATAATATTCTCCGAGCCGTGGATATTCAAATTAAACCTAACCTCACGTCTGATGTAACGGTGGTGGGGAGTTTGGCGGGGGCGGCGATCGCCCCTCTCCCGATCAACATTGCCTCACCCGGATTTTTCCATGTCTACAATGCCCTAGCGGCGATTACGATGGCTAAATTATTGGGAGTGGGCGATCGCGCCATTACCCAAGGTTTTAATAATTTCAAACCTGCCTTTGGTCGGGGGGAAATTCTAGGGCGAGAACAGGGGAATAAACGAGTTAATTTCCAACTGTTGCTAGTGAAAAATCCCGCTAGTCTGAGCTTAAGTTTGGACCTATTAACCAGAGTAAAACGCCTCAAAATTATCTTCGCCATCAACGACAATATTGCTGATAGTAAGGACGTATCCTGGTTATGGGATAGTCAACTAGAACGGCTGAATCAAGCAGATATTGACTGGATTCTGTGTACGGGTATTCGAGCGAAGGATATGAAAGTGCGGCTCAAGTACGCCCTGGATGGTAGCCACAAAACGATTGAAGCCTCCCAAGGGAAACCAGGAGTTCCGGCGGATCTAGTGCAGCAAATCCTAGCCCAGGAGGATATTCGTCAAGCGATCGCCATGGGGAGCGATCGCGCCCAGGATCAAGACACTATCTATGTATTGCCCACTTATACCGCCATGCTAGAGTTTCGTAAAATTATGGGTAAATCTTTAGATTCGTCGGACTTGTAATCGGCAAACCCTCAAACGCTGCTCAGCAAAAGCCTATCGATAGTGCCTATATAGTGGTCATTCCCAGATAGACCCATACAAGTAGCGTTAACAATACAAATAAACCTGGCAAAAAGTGGATTCTAGTGCCATGATAATGGAACGTCACCAGTAGCTCTACTGGTAGCGCTCCGTTAGTTTCAATTTTGCCATCAGGCGCTAGAACTATGGCCTACTCTGTTTCTGCTGCCAAACTTCAAACCTACGACCAGTGTCCCCGTTCCTACTACTTTCGGTATGAGCGCAAATTGCCCAGCACCTCGTTTTTTGGGTCTGCGGCCTTGGGCAGTTCCCTCCACCGAGCGCTAGCCCGCGTTTACACTGACTGGCACTACAATCAGCCGTTACCCTCCCAGGAGTGGGTGGAGTCGTGTTGGAATCGGCAAATTAAGGAGCGGGGTAATGGGTTAACGGAAAAGCAGCAGGCAGAGGGACGGGAGATTTTGCAACGGTATTACCAGGATTTTATCGCGGGGGAGCGATCGCTCCGTCGTCCCGTAGCCGTAGAAGGGCGGATTCGGGGGACGCTACAAGTCCAAAATGTGGAATTCACCCTCTCTGGCCGCTACGATCGCCTTGACTATCTCGACGATGGCCTAGAACTCATTGATTACAAGTCCTCCAAAACCGTACAGCCCCACGATCCCGACGATATGGATCTGCAAATTGGTTTGTACTACTTGGCCCTGGAACAGCGCTATCCCTTGGCTTTAAAGCAATTGAGTTTGATTTATCTACGGACGGGAGAAAAAATTAGCTTTAACGCGACCCCCTTTCATCGGGAGCGGGTCAAATCTATCATTAGCGAGCTGGCGATGCAACTGCGCCACGATCGCCGCTGGCCTCCCTTTCCCGGTAGTCAGTGCGATCGCTGTGCCTTTGCCAAATACTGCACGGAGGTTCACCCCGACCCGGAACCGCTACCGGATCAGGCCAAGCCGGAACCCCAGCTCCAACTGGCCTTTAATCTGTAGACAATCATGCTTGGACAATTGACTGCCTTCCTGGAATAAGGGCGATCGCTTTTCTGCGAGGGGGAGAGCGATCGCTTTGTTACAGAGGGTCTCGATTTCCAGCGGCGATAATTCTGTCTCGATGCCCTCAGTTGCTCGATGAAGATCAGCCTGATGGTCTGGAGAGATGGCTCTGTCCAAATGCTGATTTAACTGGTGTATAAGTCGGTCTGCGATATCGGTCATTTCCGTCTATCCTTACCAATAACCTAAAACGGTCGGGTTCATGGGCGTTGTTATGTAGGGGGCAGCACCATCAAACCTCAATGATCCGGCTCACGCTCCAACTGTTCAATAATAACTGCGGCTTTGACCGAACTCGCAAGAAAGCAGCTATGATGCGCTTCCTCATGCATCGTCTCGATTTGCGCTTGGGTGGGTAGGTGATCTTTACCAAAAATCACCTGTGGATAAAGA
>JAYKIC010000057.1:0-3305 GCA_035284985.1 Leptolyngbyaceae cyanobacterium | reverse complement strand
TCCATCAAAAAAAGAAGGGAGAGAATGACTTCTCTCCCTTGCTCGTATTCAGTGGAATGTACAGAATCCTGGTTTGATTGAGATGGTTTGGAGTTTTCTGTTAAAGATTTTTTGAGAACCTTAAACTGTTTCTTCCGCTGCCGTTGACGGGCACTCCCGCCACGCCCCTTATCATTTCGACCTGCCTTACGCGGCGATTCCCACCGCTTTAATCGCTGAGCCATCACCTTCCCTCCATCGATAATGTCATGAGCCAGTTGACTGGGCCATGTTGACTGGGCCACGTTGCTTTGAATGTCTTGAACTACAGAATGTAGTATGACTATTGTAACCTACAAGATGGTTGGTAGCCACTCCCGAAATCTCCACGGCAACAGCGGCATCAATCACCAACCTCAAAACACCAACCCAAAGGTCAATGGAGCGAACAACGCGATCCAATGATCAGAATCCAGCCATCGGATATAATCAATTAGAACAGTTCTATTTTAGATGATTTAGATGTCTCTTTTACCCAACGACGCTACGGTTCAAGCTAAGAAAGAATCTTTTATTCCAACGATGCGATCGCTCGTCAGAGCCTATCAAGCCTTTTCTGGGTATTCTGAAGCCCATATTCGCCAGCTCGATTTAACCCCATCCCAGTTTGATGTGATTGCCACATTGGGTAACACCCGTGGCATGAGTATGGGGGAAATTGGCGAAAAGACCCTAATCACCAAGGGAACGTTAACGGGCGTAATCGATCGCTTGGTGAGCAAGGAACTGGTCGTCCGAGAAATTCCCCCTGATAATCGCCGCAACGTTATGGTGCAATTAACCCCCAAGGGCCAGGAAAAGTTCGAGCGGGACTTTCCCGCCCACATCAATCACATCAAGGCTCGATTTGAGCGGTTGGAACCATCAGAACTTGAACTGCTGAGCGTTCTGCTCCAACGCCTGCAACAAGTCTTTGCTGAATAATCCTTGACAATTCCTAGATTGAGGGAATAGCATAGTTCTACATAGAACTTTCTGCAATCTACGTCTAGTTCCTAGATATTTTGATTTAGGGTTGCCAATGGTGCGTTGAAAACCGTTAAAACACCATTTCACCCACAAAACGGTGAATATCATCCTTATGCAAAATAGAGCTTGAGGACACAGGGGCGATCGCCCTTCCTAGTCGAACAGCCTCAAATAGTACTAATTAGAACTATTTGACAGCGAACGAATGGTACGCCTTAAAACTCCCACTTCCCCCCTACCAGCCGCTTAGTTCCACTCACCGCAAGTAATACCCACAAGTAATACCCGCAAGTAATACCCGCAAGTAATACCCACAAGTAATACCCACAAGTAATAGGAGCAACATCATGACCAGCCTACCTGCGATTTTTATCTCCCACGGGGCACCCGATTTACCGCTTCGTCAAGGATCAGCGGTGTCATTTCTGCGATCGCTCCACCAACAGTTTCCTAAACCGAAAGCCATCCTTGCTATTTCTGCTCATTGGCACACGGATCCGGTCAGCGTCAGTCTGGCCTCCGCCCCCAAAACCATCTATGACTTTTCAGGCTTTGCCCCGGAGCTTTATCAACTAAGTTATCCCGTTTCCGGTGCCCCGGAGGTGGGCGATCGCATTGCCCAATTGCTTACTGAGGCAGGGTTCGAGCATCACACTGATCCCTCACGAGGACTGGATCACGGTGTTTGGACCCCACTGCTTCTGGCTTATCCCAACGCTGACATTCCTTTGACTCAGCTATCGGTAGAATATCATCGCGATCCAGTCCATCACTACAACCTCGGTAAAGTGCTGGAACCACTACGCCATGAGGGGGTACTGATCATTGGCAGCGGCAGCGCCACCCACAATCTTTATGGTTTTAACCCCCAGTACGATGCTGAGGCTCCCGATTGGGTCCAGCAATTTGATCATTGGTTAGCCCAAACGATTGCCAAGCAAGATTGGGACAGTTTACTCCACTATCGCAAGCTGGCTCCCTACGCAGAAAAAAACCATCCCACCGAGGAACACTTACTGCCACTCTTTACAGTTCTAGGTGCAGGCGGCACAGGCGTTCAAGGCACACCGCTCCACCGCAGCTATACCTACGGCGCGTTTAGCATGGCCGCTTACGCCTTTGAGTAATTACTTTTTACGTATTCAAGACAAGTCCACAAGTTAGTTAAATGAATTAGGAGATACACAATGGCACTGGGTCAATTGGTGAACGGACAATGGACAACGGCATGGACAGAACGCAATCAAGACGGACAATTCAAGCGTATGTCCACCCAATTTCATCACTGGATTAGCGCTGATGGCAGCACTGGCTTCCAGGCAGAAGCGGGACGCTATCATCTTTATATTTCATTAGGTTGTCCCTGGGCCAACCGCACTGCCATTCTTTGGAAACTGAAAGGTCTGGAAGAAATTGTCAGTATTTCCATTGTTGATCCGGTGATTAGCGAACAGGGCTGGCGATTTTCAGACTATCCCGGTACCATTCCCGACTTGGTGAATCAGGCAGATTATCTCTGGCAAATCTACGTCAAAGCCAAACCGGACTATACGGGCCGAGTGACGGTGCCAGTGTTGTGGGATAAGCAAACTAACACCATTGTCAGCAATGAGTCACGCCATATTATCCAGATGTTCAATTCAGAATTTGATCAGCTAGGAGCGAACGGGATCGACTTTTATCCCAAACGACTGCGCCAGGATATCGATCGCGTCATGGATGCCATCTATCAGCCCATCAACAATGGAGTCTATCGCAGTGGCTTTGCGTCCTCCCAATCGGCCTACGATGAAGCCGTGACTGAATTGTTTCAAGCGTTGCACCAGTGGGATGAGGTGCTGGCCCATCAGCGCTATCTATGTGGCGATCACCTCACGTTGGCAGACTGGTGTTTATTTACGACCCTGTTCCGATTTGATGTGGCCTACCACGGTCTGTTTAAATGCAATCTCAAACGATTGGTGGATTTTCCTAATCTTTGGAGTTACTGTCGTGAGCTGTATCAATACTCTACGGTCCAGGCAGTTTGTAGTGTGGATCATGTGAAGCAACTTTACTATGCTGGATTGCCAGAGTTGAACCCGTCTCGCATTGTCCCTGCGGGTCCAGATCTGGACTTTACGTTGCCCCATCATCGACAGCAAATTCCACCATCAACCCTGCCGATGGCGATCGCTTGACTGTGACAGGATTGGGAGGCGATCGCCATGCTCACCCTACGCAACAAGGCGATCGCCTCCCAATAACCAATTCATCATGAGATTGATCCTAAGATTGATTAGACCTGTCCGACAATT
>JAYKIC010000056.1:0-3123 GCA_035284985.1 Leptolyngbyaceae cyanobacterium | reverse complement strand
GGAGCGGATGAATACGGTTCTTCCACCAGACCTAGGGGCACATAAATTTGGTCCACCGTCAATTTCTGCCCCGTTTGAGCCGTGAGGGGATTGGTGGTGAGGTTGGTGTGGCGACGGTTGATCAGATCCCTTTGGATCAGATCCCGCCAGAAGGTCAGTTGATCGGGGGTGCCCTGATCGGCTGGGGTGGCCCTTGGATCGGTCCCGTCACCTCTACCCGCGTTGGCCGCTAGGGATTTTACCTGTTTAGGGGCAGATGCCAGGGCATGGGGGATGTTGGCCGATGGTTGAGCCGTTCGCCGTGCTTGCCATTGCTGGTCAAACTGGTGCAGATTTTCTCCCCGATCCCAGCGCGATCGCCACAGGGTGAGGGTGAAATGCCACACATCAGAGCCGCGCCGACTGGTGCGATTGTCTTGCAAAATACCGAGAAACTGTTCTAAGTATTTCAGGCAATCTTTAATTTGGGCTGCGGTTAAGGGCGGCTGGTCACAGGCTAATTGGGTCAACAGTTGCAAGTAGCGTAATTTCGTCCGTACAATCAGGGTGCGATCGCCCTGCCAATGGCTGGTAATGTGCGATCGTAGCCGCTCCAATTGGGCCTCATCCGCTTCTACCGCATCGTTACCATAATCGATCAAGGCCGCAAAGAGGGCTGCCACCCGCGCTTTGGCCGCTGGTCCGTAGCTCAGTTTGGGCATTGGTCCGTTATGCTTCTAGCCATAGACAAGTATCGATTCTAGGCTAGCAGATGGGGGATGTCGCCATCTAGTCGGGATTTGTTGCCTAACCGACGGGATGACCACTAGGCCGATGGAGTTGACGGGCAACCCCTGCCAGAATCCTCCAATCCGTAGAATTGATCCGTGAGGGAAATCCAGGGCTATCGACTAAAGAGACTAAAAGCGGCCCAATCTGAAGGGCGGGGATATTGGTGGCGAGTGGCGAGCATGGCATGGCGGAGAGCGATCGCCACCTCCTCCCCAGTTTGTAATTGGCGGTAAAATTCGGTCATTAAGGCAGCAGTGGAGTCATCATCCACGGACCAGAGGGACACGATCACCTGATCCACGCCAGCGGTGAGGAAGGCACGGGATAGGCCCACGACCCCATCCCCCGTAATCCGCCCCCGGCCAGTATCGCAGGCACTTAATACCACCAATTGGGCCTTGAGGGGTACGTCGGCAATTTCAGCGGCGGTCTGAAACCCCTGATCCTCCTCGGTGGGGGCCAGGGCTAAGGCTCCGGGAATATCGGTGCCAAAATCATCCAACAAGCCGTGGGTGGCAAAGTGGGCGATCGCCACATCCGGTAAGCTTTTCAGCACCACTGTTTTGGTGGCATCCGTCCCTATCAGGGAGGTGGTAGAGAGGAGGGGGGCGATCGCTAAGGCTTCCCGTTCTGCTCCCGCCAGAGAATTGAGGCGTACCCCGGTGGTGGGGTCGATGGGCATGGCGGGATTACCCACCACCAAGGCGGACGGATGCTCCGTCGATGTTAACGGAAATGCATCGGGACTAGGACTATTAGGGGCAGGGTCATTGGGATTAGAGATGACGCTGATGGCCGGAGCAAATAGGAGGGCATGGTGGTCAATTAACATTTTGCTATCCGGTAGGGACGTATCGGGTAGGGCGGCAAAGGGAACGAGGAAAAGCTCTCGGTGAGGAATAATAATAACGGGGCGATCGGGGCTAGAGGGCAAAAGGGGGGCAATTGGCTCAATCAGCAATTGGTACAAATCATGAAGGGGATGCTGTTGGGATTGGGGAGGGGAGGCGATCGCTTCAAAAGCAATTCCCCGTCCAGGAATCCCTAGAGCCGTTCGATGAGCTTGCACCTGTTCCCCCAATCCCTTGTCATTCAGGGGTTGCTGGCGAAAATGAATCATGCCCGTGGGCTGGATCACCCAAATATACAGCGCATCCCCCACCAGGGAATACTCCACCAGGGTGACCGCTTGGGTTTGGGCCAGGGTGCGAATTTGGTCAACCGTGAGTGGTGCGGCCAGGGGGGTGAGGACGGTTTCACCGAGAGGCCAGGAAGACCCGTTGGGCGGGTGGGGCTGTTGCCCCCGCAAAGATAACCGATGGACCAGGAGTTCCGCAAAGGCCCGCGCCCGTCCCCGTTCGGAAATGGCCAAGGCGGCTTCCGGCTGTTCCGTAGCCACGAGGGCTTTTTGCAGCAGGTTATAGGTGTGGGCCTGGATGTTGGTGATGGAAATTTTATCTTGGTCCGTCAACCCCGGACGCAGGGATTCCCAGAGCGCTACCCCGGATTCGAGGGCCGCGATCGCCTTTTCCGGTTGGGCGGTGTCGAGCCAGAGTTTGCCGATGGCATTAAAACTACTGCCCTCTTCCGCAGGTTGCCGCAACTGTTGCCACAGGGCTTGAGCCTGTTGGTACCGCTGGAGGGCGATCGCCGTTTGACCCTTTTGAGCGGCTAAGTCCCCCAAGCTTTGTAAACTCTGGGCCAGTCCAGGGGGATTAGCCTCTTGTTCTGTAAGGGTTTTAGCCTTTTCCAGGTAAAGTTGAGCCTTTGCCAAATTCCCCAACTTGAGATAGGCTTGGCCGACCCGATTGAGGGCGATCGCTTCCCCCTGCCGATCCCGCCCCCGACGATACTGGGCCAACCCCTGTTTGGCAAACTGGAGCGATTGGGGATAGTTTTCCACCTTGTCATAGGCGAGGGCCAAATTGCTCAAAATCAGCCCCGCACGCGGCTCTGGCCGTAACCAACTCCGCTCTCCCTGGCCTAAGGACTGGTATAACGTCCAAGCCTGTTCCAAATGAGTTATGGCTGGATTAAACTGACCGATGCGAATGTTCGTAATCCCTAAATTGGTCAAGGTTTCGCTTTCCCCTTGGCGATCGCCTACCGCCTGCCGAATGGCAGCACTTTGCTGGTAAACAGTGAAAGCATTGGCATATTGCCCTAAAGCGTCATAACCATTGCCGATTCGATCGAGGGTATCGCTTTGGCGGAGGCGATCGCCATTGGTTTGATACACCTGTAACGCCGCTTGAAAGGTGGCCAACGCCTCCGCAAATTTTCCTTGCTCTAATTGTTCAGTCCCTAATTGATACAAGTCAGCCGCATCATCCGAGAATAAACAGACCGTCG
>JAYKIC010000055.1:0-4917 GCA_035284985.1 Leptolyngbyaceae cyanobacterium | reverse complement strand
TGCCCACAACGGCTGATGCCCTACCCTACCTAACGGAAGAGTTCATTGAGGATTTGTTCAAGAAAACAGGTGTGCTCACGCCCGTTGAATTGGAGAGCCGTTATGAGGTCTACTCAGAACAGTACATTCTGTCCATTGAGGTTGAAGCTAAGCTGGTGATTAGCATGGCGAAAACCTTAATTTATCCAGCGGCGGTCGGTTATCTCTCGAAGCTGTCCTCCACCATTGCGAGCTTGACTGCCTTGGGCATTACCCTAGAGCAGGAAAGTGCCAAAACCGTTGCTGATCTGGCGAACTCGATGATTGCCTGCGTCAGTAAGCTCAGCTCGGCGATGGAGACCCATGATTTTGGGTCAACCGCTGAACATATGCAGTACTGCGCGAAGACTATCCGTCCATTGATGGATGAAGTGCGCGAGTATGCGGATGCTATTGAAGGGGCGATCGCTGACGAGTTCTGGCCCCTGCCCACTTACGAAGAGATGCTATTCATCAAGTAATGCCGCTCTAATGGTATAGCTTGCGGTGTTTAAAGTGAGATCAGTTTTCTCTGGCCAGCAGGGAAGACTGATCTTTTTTTGTGGAATATGATTTTATCAACGTGGTCGGATGCAATAGTGGGTCTGAGCATCAGTCTTTACTCGCGATCAAATGGGTCTCTTGGACTTGTGGTGGAAATAATGGGGGTTTCAACATTGACTCCCAATCCTCGTTGCTTGCACAGCCGGAGCAACCGCAACGTTCAGATCGATCATCGCGTTGTAAAATCAGGCAAGCACCCACAATTTTGTTCTCAGACTTGACTGCAAAACATCTCAATTGGTCTAGGTATTCTCGTATCTGTGCCTCGGATGGATCGGCTTCAAGCAACAATGCCATCGGTACTCTGTCCGGCGTAACCTCTTCGATGTTCATTTACAAGCCATGTGTAACTTTTAGTTTAGTACTTGTAGAATCCGCGCCAAATAGCTGCTAGTGAAAGGCCAAACAGCGGCGCAGACTCAGTAAGGTTAGCGGTTTGGCAGAGGTTGGTTCATTATTCCTCATCATCAGGCAGCAATTTCAGTTTGTTCTTGCATCATGATGTGACTGATGAAGTGACAGATGGCGATCGCACTATTTCTTACTATTTCTTGCATTAATA
This sequence comes from Leptolyngbyaceae cyanobacterium, assembly GCA_035284985.1. Classification (GTDB taxonomy): domain Bacteria; phylum Cyanobacteriota; class Cyanobacteriia; order CAKZMO01; family CAKZMO01; genus JAAHGY01. Next base: position 3,773 of record JAYKIC010000055.1, on the reverse strand, counting down.
TTACTCATTGATGTCACTATCCGGCATTACAGCATGTGCTAACTTCAATTTTAGTTCACCAGATGAGTCAACTTATCCTGAATCTCAGGATAGTAAAGATCGTTTTGTATATGCTCTAATGCACTTTCCAACAGTCCTAGATTGCCAGTTCCTGGAAAACCTCCCGAGTTTATGATGATCCAATCATGCACCTTGACTGCATAGTGAATATCAAAGTAAAAGAATACATTGGTCATATGCTAGCGATCCTTCAATCGCTTAAACACTGCCAAAAGAGAAGGATCTGAAAGCTGTTCTTCTAAAGAACGACTGGCTTCACCTAAGAACTTTTCGAAGTCACTCTCTGGAACACTCTGAATGTAAGCTTCTAGTTTTTGATGTAAAGCATCTCGAAACCCTAAATCACGGCTGGCCATCTTGACACGGGTATCTTCAATGATGGGCTGAAGGTATGGATTTTTCTCTGCGGCATCAAATAGTGCGTTCACTTCTTTTTGTTTCAGCTTTCGTCCTAGCTGTTCCGACTGAACTTTCATCTCCTCAGCTAAACCATTTTCTATACTCGCAATAGCTTTTAGCACTTCAGCATACATCGTGTCACGAGGGCTATCTTTTTTGCCAAGTTTTAGGATCTGCTTGTATTCTTGAGCCTTCTCCCGAAAGACTATCTGATATACCTTGTTGGTGTAAACAGCATACTTGAACTTCCCCATATCCAAGTAGTTGTCGAGCGCATCAGTAAATGCTTTACGATAGCTAAACTCTTGATAAACAGCAGGTAAATAGTTGCAATCCCTTTGGTTAATGTATTTTGTGTGGCCACCAGCCCGTTCTGCCATTACATCAATCACAATATCTAGGATGCGAGACCGGATGGCACGGGCGCGATCGCTCTCCATCAACACCATCGCCAAGTTAAGCATTGCTCGGAAAGTGAATACGCCTAGAACCGAAGTTTTGGTACCGTAATCAATTACGGCACCATCTAGCAAAGCCTTGAATTCTCGGAGTTTTCGTCCTCTCAACACAGTATAGCCATTGGTACTCAGTTCATCGCTATGACTGGCCAAGTACTTTTCGATGCTACTCTCACTGACTCCAAAAATCTCAACTAGCTGTTGCTTGGTAAACAGTAGCTCTCCCTCGTAATAAGTACCCCCTAATCCTAAGTGTTCCTCAAGTTTCTCTAGCGCATAGCGGTTATTGAGAATATTTTGGCGATCCAGGGGCGAGGAGGTTAGATCTCTTACCATCGTTACGATCTCATTTGTTTTGATTCTTTCCCTTATTATGCCTAACGATGTTCCTGGCAAGCATTTTTCTACTTAGTCCCCCAATAGCCTGATTAGGCCAATCAACATTAGTGTAACCAGCTCTCGCAGGGGCGATCGCCAGAACCCAGAGTAATCCCTAACTCCTCTGGGTTCATTAGGAAATTTACGCCCCTTCCCGTAACTTATCCAGCACGGAGCGATCTTCCAGGGTCGAAGTATCCCCCGACACCTCCTGACCAGCGGCCAACGATCGCAACAACCGCCGCATAATCTTACCCGATCGCGTTTTCGGCAAGGCATCACTAAAGCGGATATCACCGGGACGAGCGATCGCCCCAATTTCCCCAGAAACGTGCTTGATGAGTTCAGCCTTCAGTTCATCGGTAGGTTCGTAGTCACCTTCCAGGGTAACGAAAGCGAAGATGTCCTCACCTTTAAGATCGTCAGGCCGACCGACGACTGCCGCTTCGGCCACAGCGGGGTGGGATACCAGCGCCGATTCAATTTCCATTGATCCCAAACGGTGGCCCGCAACGTTGATTACATCATCCACCCGACCCATCACCCAAAAATAGCCATCCTGGTCCCGACGGGCACCATCGCCAGCGAAGTAGACATACTCCCCATCTTTGGGGGGAATGTGTTCCCAATAGGTGCGGCGGAAGCGGTTATCGTCGCCGTATACCGTTCGCATCATGCTAGGCCAGGGATAGCGGATGACCAAGAATCCCCCTTCATTTTCGCCCACGGGTTCCCCGTCATGGTCTACGATATCCGCCAGAATGCCAGGGAAGGGTTTGGTGGCAGAACCGGGTTTGGTGGCGATCGCCCCCGGCAGTGCCGTAATCATTACCCCACCCGTTTCCGTTTGCCACCAAGTGTCCACAATTGGGCACCTTTCCTTGCCGATGACCCGGTGGTACCACATCCAGGCTTCCGGGTTAATCGGTTCACCCACCGTTCCCAATAATCGTAGTGACGAGAGATCATGCTGCTTGGGCAAGTGATCGCCCATTTTGATAAAGGCCCGGATGGCGGTGGGGGCGGTGTAGAAAATCGACACCTTGTACTTGGCGATAATTTCCCAATAACAATCCGGTTTAGAGGCACGGGGTGCCCCTTCATACATCAAAATCGTGGCCCCGTTGGAAAGAGGTCCGTAGACGATATAGCTATGGCCCGTGATCCAGCCCACATCCGCGCCGCACCAGTAGATATCATCGTCTCGCAAATCAAAAATCCATTGGGTGGTCATGTGGGTATAGAGGTTGTAGCCGCCAGTGGTGTGGACCACGCCCTTGGGTTTGCCCGTACTGCCTGATGTGTAAAGGATAAACAGCATATCTTCGCTGTCCATCTGCTCCGCTTCGCACTCGGTGGAGAGGGTGGGCTGGAGTTCATGCCACCAATAATCCCGATCGGGTACCATCGTCACTGTTTCTTGGGTGCGTTGCACCACCAGCACCTTTTCCACCGTGGGCGCACCATTGTCTGCTAGGGCTTGGTCCACCGCTTCCTTTAATGGAACCGCCTTATCTTTGCGGAATCCACCATCGGCGGTAATCACCACTTTGGCCTTGCCATCGACGAGGCGATCGCGCAATGCTTCCGCGCTAAAGCCGCCAAACACCACCGTATGGGGCGCACCAATTCGGGCACAGGCGAGGAGCGCGATCGCCGCTTCGGGAATCATGGGCATATAAATCCCCACTACGTCACCCTTCCCCACACCCAACTGTTTTAAGGCATTGGCAAACTGGCACACTTCGGCGTGGAGTTCCGCATAAGTGAACGTGCGAGCATCCCCCGGTTCTCCTTCCCAAATTAATGCGGTCTTATCCCGTCGCTCCGTAGTGAGATGGCGATCGAGACAGTTATAGGAAATATTGATCTTGCCTCCCACAAACCACTTGGCAAAGGGCGGTTGCCAGTCCAGCACCGTATCCCACTTTTTGAACCAGTGAAGTTCCGATTCCGCCAACTCAGCCCAAAACTGCTCCGGATTGGCCTTGGCTTTTTCATAAAGCTGATTGTATTCATCCAGACTCTTGATCCGGGCCTTGCTGGAAAACTCAGCGGGGGGTTCAAAAACACGATCTTCGTGGAGAACCGATTCAATTTCAGGGTGTGACATAGATCAACTAATATGCTGTAACAGTTCGATAATAATCACTCAACATACCTGGTTTTTGGGCAGCTTTGGCCCCAGACTTAGAGTTTCTTAGCGATCGCCCCAGTGATAGGGATTAGCCTATGATTTCCTGGCCCAAGCGTTTCAGAATTTGTAGTACCGTTCCTAGTTCATGATTTCGGGGAAAAAGGGAGAGTGATCGGGACACATCATATTCAGGTGTATCCCCTCCTTGGACCTTCAAAAACACAAATTCATCCCCATTGGTGGCCAGTCCAAACGTCGGGCAATCGGGGTGAGGGCTGGCCAGCATATAGGCCAACAGTTGGGGCAGGGCCGCAGGAATTGGGATACTGGTTCGTTTGGAT
>JAYKIC010000054.1:0-3684 GCA_035284985.1 Leptolyngbyaceae cyanobacterium | reverse complement strand
CTCTATTTAGAAATTGAGTCCTTTGCCTGGTCCACTGATTTTCTGGTTTTTCATGAAGAGGGCAATAAAATAGGGTTTAGCACGGATTTTGAAATTCCTGAATGGAACACAAAAGCGGTCAATACTTACATTGAAAGTAACCAGGAAATCCGCGATCGCACCACCTTTTCTGAGTTTTCAATGGAAATTGAAGTTGCCCGCCGTTCAGGATATTACATCTTCAAAATTATCATTCCCCTAATATTAATTGTGGGTTGTTCTTGGTCCGTTTTCTGGATGATTGGCGATGGCCTAGCCGATCGAATGAGCGTTTCGTTGACTGGAGTTCTCACCGTTGTCGCCTATCAGTTTTTAATTTCAGAAGACTTACCCCGCGCCTCAATTGTCACCCTGATGGATGGTATTCTGCTAGTGTCTTTCACCTTTATGGTACTAACTATCTTCGAGAATGTTGTCGTCAATGTTCTCTACTTACGGGAACAGGAAACCCTCGCCACAAAAATCGATCGCACCTGTGCCTACGGCTTTCCGACCGCGTATGGTCTCAGTCTCGTAACCCTAACCCTCGTTTATTTATGGATTTTGTAGTAGCTTAGTTCTAAAATCAGGCGATCGCCCCCTTCCGATTTCATGCAGGTGTTGGGTGTGCGATGCAATCTAGTTGGCGCGTTATCCACTTTCACCCTCGATCCCCATAGATTTTAGCAGTGAAGCAGTAAGCCAACTGAATGAATAATACAAATAAATTACAATACCTAGGGTAATTTGGCCTGCCCGTCGTTATAGTAAAAAATGAGCAAAACACAAGATAGGTAAGGCGGATGAAAGGACTATGGCTCGAACAACAACAACTCGAATTACGATCAAATTTACCCATACCAGAACCCCAAGCTAATGAGGCGTTAGTCAAGGTTTTAAGTGCAGGAATTTGCAATACTGATCTGGAGTTAATGCGGGGATATTATCCCTATGCGGGGGTGTTGGGTCATGAGTTTGTTGGAGTGGTGAAACAAGGTCCAGAAAACCTCCAAGGGCAGAGAGTAGTGGGGGAAATCAACGCTGCCTGTGGTCACTGCCATTTTTGCCAGACCCATCAACCAACCCATTGCGAAAATCGCACTGTGTTGGGCATTGTCAATCGCCATGGAGCATTTGCTGATTACCTGGCGCTTCCAGTAGAAAATCTACATCCAGTGCCAGAATCCGTTTCTACTGAGGTCGCAACGTTTACGGAACCTGTGGCAGCGGCGCTGGAAATTCAGGAACAGGTAAAGATTGGGGAGGGCGATCGCGTTCTCGTCATCGGCGATGGTAAGCTCGGTTCCCTAGTAGCCCAGACCTTAGCGTTAACAGGCTGTGAGTTGTTGGCGATCGGTCGTCATCCCGAAAAGTTAGCGAATCTTGCGGCGGTGGGGATTCAAACAGGGTTGGCCGATCAGGTACGCGATCGCACCTTCGACCTAGCCGTAGATTGTACCGGCAACCCCAGTGGCTTCGACCTTGCCCGTCGATCCCTCCGTCCCCGTGGTACCCTGGTCCTCAAAAGTACCTATGCTGGAAATCTGAGCATTGATGCCTCAGCCCTAGTGGTGGATGAAATCACCGTTATCGGTTCCCGTTGCGGTCCCTTTGCTAAAGCCTTAGAGGTATTGGCCCAAGGTAAAGTTAATGTTAAACCGTTAATTCAGGCCCACTATCCCCTGGAACAAGGATTGGCCGCCTTTGAGCACGCCAGTCAGAAAGGGGTACTCAAAGTCCTGCTGGATATGGTGTAATCCTATGGTGTTGCTACAAGCCAGTCATCTCACCTCTAGTTACGAATGGCAGCAAATTTATCTTTCTGAAAGTACAACGGGGGGCGGCACAATCGGATTATGGCCTATCCTGCCTCTTCTCCCTGGTCAATCCAGGGAATGAACAGGTGCAAGTAGCCGGAATTCTAAAGACTTTAGCGAAGTGACCATTTTTCTGGGGCTAAGCCTGTAGGCTAGCCTATGGTGATGCAATTTTAGGAAGACTCATGGGAGGATTGCGATGGCAACTCTTCAATTAACCATCTCGGATATGGCTTGTGGTGCTTGTGTGGCAACCATTACGAAAGCAGTGCAAGACCTGGATGCGGCGGCAACGCTGGATGCAGATACTCAAACCAAGCAAGTAACGATTACGACTACAGCAGCGCCAGACTTAGTGAAAGGGGCGATCGCCACTGCTGGATACACTATCACAGCCCAATGACCCAACCCTCCCCACCGAACCCCTGGACCTATCCCTATCCCCCCTTGCAACTGGGACGGTTAATCAAACGCTACAAGCGATTTATGGCGGATATCCAGTTAGAATCCGGCGAAACTATCACCGCCCACTGTCCCAACACTGGCCCGATGACGGGAGTGTGTACCGTGGGCAGTCGTGTCATGGTGTCCCGAAGCGATAACCCTAAACGCAAGCTCGCTTATACCTGGGAACTGATTGAAGTACAGGATAACGGCCCCACTTGGGTTGGGGTGAATACTGCCTTGCCGAATCAAGTGATGAAATCGGCATTGCTGGCCCACTTGATTCCAGAATTGGGCACATATGATAATGTTCGCGCTGAAGTGCCCTATGGCAAGGATCGTAAAAGCCGCATTGATTTTTTACTGACTAGTCAAAACCCTGCACCCGATCGCCCCGCCGCCCCGATCGATTCCCCCCAAGGGGTTTTAGATTTGGGAAACCTAGTTCAATCTGAAAATACCCCTGACAACCCCGATCATCGTCCCATCTATGTCGAAGTCAAAAATACAACTTGGGCCAGGGGGACCACAGCACTCTTCCCCGATACCGTCACCACCCGTGGACAAAAACATCTCCATGAGCTAATGGCGGTGGTTCTCAATGCCAGAGCAGTGATGGTGTATTTTATCAATCGGGGGGATTGCACCCACTTTTCCCCCGGAGATGAGGCCGATCCCACCTATGGGCAATTGTTGAGAGAGGCGATCGCCCAAGGAGTCGAAGTCCTACCCTGCCGTTTTGATATCACCCCTGACGGCATCCGTTACCTCGGCTTAGCAAAATTAGCCTTCTAGAATGGGTTTAGACACTCAAGTTTTCTGGGCCAACCCTACGTTATGATCTCGATGCAGTAACTTTAAACTTTTTTTCTAACCCCATGGCAGATATTATTACCCCAACCGTTAGCGATCGCATTTGTGCCCACATGAACGAGGACCACGCCGAAGCAGTCAAACTTTATGCCCAGGTTTTTGGTGAGGTAGAAGGGGCGATCGCCGCCAAAATGCTCAACATCGATCCCACAGGCATGAACCTCCAGGTCCAGACTAGCAAGCAAGATCAAACCATTCGGATCAGCTTTGACCATGAACTCCAAGACTCCGAAGATGCTCACCAAACCTTAATCGCAATGGTCAAACAAGCTCGCAGTCGCTAAATCATTCTTGTGGTGGTGCGCCTGAAAACCATAAGGCCACAATACCAGTCAGCAGCCTTAGCCCCAAAAAACTAGAATACCAGGAAATCCCCCATGGATTTCCTGGTATCAACTAGACTCAAATCCACCCATATACGGGGAATAAAGCTTAGTAGGTTTCTACATTCCAGCGATGCTCTTTCTTCAGGGTCTTGCGGTAATCATTCCAGTCAATCCCTTCCTTCTCCGCTTCTGCCGCCATCGCAGCA
>JAYKIC010000053.1:0-7607 GCA_035284985.1 Leptolyngbyaceae cyanobacterium | reverse complement strand
ACTAGCTTGAGAAAATGTTCGTTTTCAAGCTGGCTGACTGGCCGAATAAATGTACAAAAATTTGAGAAAATATCACCCCATTCTGGTAGCTCCCGTGGGTTTTCAAATTCAACCTTATCCAGTTTTGAAAGGGCAAATTGATAGGTGGCCGGTAAATTTCGATCAGCACAAACTGGGGATAGATCAACAATAGCAGCACTAATTTGACCACGGAGACCAACTATATCACAACCAAAAATTGGCAAGGGATAGTCAGGACGGGGAAACATCACACAATGGAGGATATCGAGACCATTACCAATATGGGCCAATTCCAGATGTAGCTTACGAAATTGCGGTGTTTGATAACAACAGTTTTCAATAATCAGTGTCTCCCCCTCAAGTTGATTTTCGATATAACCTAAATCTGCGGGAATATCGTAGGGAGCAAGGGTTAATTGATTGTCCCAAATGGTTTCAATCGCGTTAGCAAGCTGGCGAATGAGTAAGTGTTGTTGCTGGCGAAGGGGTGACTTTAGCAAATTCATAAATTGAGTATCTAAACGGGTATTACTTAGTCTGACGGATGTGTCGTGCAAATTCCGTGCATCTTAGTGTCAAGAAATAATACAAGAGCGATACATTATGCTTATAGCCCTAGGCACTTCAGTTGAGACATAAATGTTGTTTTTCCCCAGCGCCATGGGGGGAAACAACGTCCTAACCAATGTGGCGATCGCTATATAGCCCTAGGTACTTCAATTTAAACAGAAACATTTTTGTGGGAAGGTGTACCACCCCACAAAAACATTCTAAGCAGTTTGATTTAGACTGAAACAGCTTGAATTCGCTGTAGGCGTTGACGAATGCGATCGCTCAATTTTTGAGCTGTGATCGGTTTGATGAGATAGTCATCTGCACCCACGGCAAAGGCATGGTTTTGGGTATCCATGTCGGCAAAGATACTTAAAAACATGACCGGAAGTTTTTGCCATTCTGGTGCCAGTCGTAGGGTTTGGCATAGTTCCAGACCATTAACCGCAGGCATCTGGACATCCAGCACCAGGACAGAGGGGACAACGTTCTTGAAGACTGGCCAAAATTCTTGAGGGGTATCCAGAATCGATACCTCAAAACCGTAGCCATGCAGTTGTTCCTGCATCGTTTTGAGAAAGATGGGATCATCATCCACCAACATCAAGCGGATGGGGGGCACTGACGCATTGGGGGGCATACCCAGGGTTGCACCGATGTAAGCCGTCTCGATATCTTGTTTCAAAGCCATGGCATAGTTACGCAAAACCGCTACTTGGGCTGCATCCAGCCGCAGATCAGGATGAACATTCTGTTCAATCTGTCGGGCCAAGTGCATCGCATTATCTAATTGGAAGGTGCCGAGGGTGCCGCTGAGGGTATGGGCTAGTTGGTGGGCATCCGTTTGGGCATTATTGGGACCATTGGGGTCCAGTTGGGCGATCGCCTCTAACAACAGTTCCACCTTCTGAAGGCAACTGTCCCGATACTGCTCCCAGGTTTTCTGTAAAAACTGGGTGTAGGCAGACGGCACAGGAACGGAGCGATTCATCGGCCAAGGATTCGGTTCCGCTTCCACCACGCCCCTCGGACCCTGGCATTGATGATTAGATGAGGGCTGGGACAAGGAAGATGGCGTTGAAGATGTATTCGTGGTGCTACCTTCCACTGGTTTAAGGTAATATCCCCGACCGTGGGAGGTGGCAATCAAATCCGTCGGCGCACCTGCGGTTGCTAGCTTTTGGCGCAAGCGTCGCACATGGGACCGCACCGTTGCCTCCGTAGGGAATTCTTCCGATGTCCACAACCCTTCAATAATATCTTCATTGCTAAACACATGTTGACTATCCCGCAACATCATTTCCAGCAACGTATATTCTTTGGTGGTCAGGGCAAGGGTTTGACCACCGTAGCTCACTTCACTGGTATTGGTATCTAGCCATAGTGGTCCCCACGTTAGGGTCGGCAGCGGATTCATGCTGTTGCGTCTTAGCAGTGCCCGCACACGGGCCACCAATTCCTCTTCATCAAAGGGCTTGAGGACATAATCATCCACGCCAGCATCCCAGCCCGTCAGTTTAGCCCTACGGCTATCTTGAGCCGTTAAGAGCATAATAGGTAGGGTATATTCCTGGGCACGCAGGATTTTACAGAGGCTAATGCCATCTAATTGGGGCAACATTACATCCAAAATGAGCAGATCGTATTGGTAAGCCAAGGCATAGTCTTTTCCTTGTTGACCATCACTAACTGCATCAACTGCATACTTTTCGGCCCGTAATCGCTGTGTTAAGAGCGATCGCAAGGCATCATCATCCTCAACCAACAAAATTCGCATGGTCGTGTCTACTTTCCCAATCTACCAGTTCAAAATTCGGCTAATTTCCTTCGCTAAATTAAGAGAATTAAAGGGTTTCGTGATAACTCCATTGACCCCCGTTTTTTGGAAAATTCGCTTTTCTGAAGCTTGCGCCTTAGCCGTCAATAAGATCACAGGAATTGCCCTAGTCTCCGGAGCTTGGGACAACTTTTTGAACGTGGCTAATCCATCCATTTCTGGCATCATCACATCTAGCAAAATAATATCTGGCTGCTCCACTTGGGCTTGGTAAATCCCTTCCATCCCAGAATTAGCCGTTAACACATCCCAACCCGCTGCCATTTTGAGGCCAAACTTGACAACGGTTTGGATCGCCTCTTCATCATCGATAATTAACACTCGTTTAGGGTTCATGTTCTACGTCCTATTCTGGCGACCATAGGGGTAATGTAAAGATAAATGTACTGCCTTCTCCCTCCGTACTCTCAGCCCAAATTTCCCCATCATGCTGGTCAATTATTTTGCGGCAAATGGTCAGTCCCAATCCCGTTCCCCCCTTCTTCCGGGCATCAGAAGAATCCACTTGATGAAACCGTTCAAAAATACTTTCCAGTTTGTTTTTAGGAATGCCTTGTCCCTGATCTTGAACACAAAACCGTACCATGGAACCCGTTTTCCGAGACTTCAGATCGCCCAATTCAAGTTTCTGAGGGTCACACTTCTGGGACTTCGCTGTGCTGGAGTTAGATTTATCCGAGGCTGATTGTCCCGATTCCCGTTGTCTAGCATTCGATCGCCTCCCCTGGGCGGTAGCCGGAGGTGGGAGGGCCATGGGGGAGGGGGGCATGGCTGACCCCTCCTGTACACTCAGGGTCACGGTGGTACCGGGGGCTGAAAACTTGATGGCGTTGCTCAATAAATTAGTGAGGGCTTGCACAATGTAATCAGGGTCAACCCACAGGGGAATAGACAGGGGCTGGGTCAGGAGTTGGACCTCGTATTGTTGGGCCATGGCTTGCATGGCTTCCGTCGCCTTCACCATCAAATCAGAAGCGTTACAGGCTTGCCGATCCATGGTGACATCACCGGATTCAATCCGCTGGAGATCTAAAACGTTATTAACTAACCGCACCAGGCGATCGGTATTGTCATCGGCGATGCCCAGAATTTGTTGACCATCCGGGGAAAGGGTGCCTAGCTGTCCGGTGGAAAGCAGTTTCAGCGAACTATGGATAGAAGTTAGGGGGGTACGAAGTTCGTGGCTGACGACGGAGATGAACTCGTCTTTCATCCGCTCAATGGCTTTGCGATCGCTAATATCACTCGTTAGCGCAAAAAAACCTTTAATCTTGCCCGTTTTCTCATCTTGGTGGGGAATGTAGGTCACATCAACCGAGCAGATAGTTTGATCAAATCGACAAATTTCATTTTCATAATGCACCGTTTCCCCCGCCAGAGCCTTTTTAACCCATGGCCGAATGCGATTGTAGGTGGCTCCCCCCCAAATTTGGCGGAGGCGCTTGCCTCGCATCGTTTCAGGGGATTTTCCTAGCCAGATTTTGAAGGCCGCATTGTTAAAACGATAACGTTCCTGATGATCCACATAGGCGATCAAAACGGGCAACGTATCGGTAATGAGCCGCAGTTGTTCTTCATTTTGGCGCAGGGAATCTTCCGCTTGTACCCGGTCGGCGATCTCCTGTTGCAAGTTTTGGTTCACCTGACGCAATTCAGCGGTGCGCTGGGCGACGATGGTTTCTAGATTTTCCATCAGTTGGCCATGGGCGATCGCAATCCCAATTTGGTCCGCCAGTTGCTGCATCAAGTCCACTTCAAATTCCGTCCATTGCCGGGGAGCTTGGCAATGGTGGGCAATCAGCAACCCCCATAGCTGGTTGCCCCCATTCTCGGCTGGAGTATCCGCCGACCGCAAGCCCAAATTCAGGACAATGGGCACAATCAATTTTGCTTGGACGCTAAACTGATCGACAAAATCCACCAAGCAATCGGTCAACCCAGCGGCGGGGGCATGAACATCGGCGATCGCCTGCACCCGTCCCTTGGAGTAAAGATCTTGATAGGTCTTGGGAAACACCTCCTCCGGGAACTCCATATCTAAAATCGTTTTGTAATCCGGTAACACCGCCTCACTAATGGTTTTCCCCGTTTTATCAGCAAAAACTTGATAGATGAGCACCCGATCTGTATTCAAAATCCGCTGCACCTCAACCACCGTCGTCTGCAAGATTTCATTCAGGTGAAGGGATTGCCGAATTTTAAGCGTCACCTCTGCAAACAAACGCGCCCGTTGATATTGCCGCTGTAGCTCCTCCATCAGTGCTTGATCTCCCTTTTGAAATGACCGGGAAAATCCTGAAAAATGACGAGGATGAGCGGGGTGATGTTCTAACACAACCAGATTTACGCTTTAGCTACATAAATAAACAGCGGCAAAAGATTTATAAGAAGAATGAACAGAAATGAATAGGAACGTCAAAACGTAACATCATGTGTCCATATTGTATAGTTACATACTTTAAGTTTTATTTTACTTTATAAAACCAAGGGATTCAATGGAGCCGATGGAGCATTCAACCGTCGTTGGGGTCCACTTGTGTATTCCCCATCCCCCATATCTGGAACTTGCTCAGAATTTAGGTGGCCCTCACGCAGCGAAGCCACTCGCATCAGCCCTTCGTTTTCCCAGATTTCCCTTGACTAGGGAGGGCGAAAGCCTGATACTGAATGACTGCACGCCATCCGAGTAGCATTACAGTCATCCTAGGGCTATGTGATGAAAATTGTCTTTTTCGGCACTCCCCAATTTGCAGTGCCCACCCTTGAAGCCTTGATTGCCGCCGCCGATATGGAAGTGATGGCGGTCGTGACCCAACCGGATAAACGGCGGGGGCGGGGTAAGCAACTGATTCCGGCCCCCGTCAAAACTGTAGCGGTGGAGCAGGGTCTTCCGGTATGGCAACCCAGTCGGATCAAGCAGGATGGGGACACATTGGCTAAATTGGCGGACTGTGGGGCCGATGTGTTTGTGGTGGTGGCCTATGGCCAAATTTTATCGCCACAAATTTTGGCCATGCCGCGCTTGGGTTGTGTCAATGGCCATGGGTCGATTTTGCCAGAATATCGAGGGGCAGCCCCCATCCAATGGGGGCTGGTCCATGGCCGGATGGAAACGGGCATTACCACCATGCTGATGGATGAGGGGATGGATACGGGAGCAATGTTGCTGAAGCGCACCATTCCCGTTGGCTGGTTGGATACCTGTGTTGAGGTGGCGGATTCCCTCGCCACAGTAACGGCGGATTTATTGCTGGAGACCATCCGGGGGCTGGATCAGGGCAGGGTCGAACCCGTGGCCCAGGATCAGGATCGGGCCACCTATGCCCCCCTAATCAAGAAGGAAGACTATACCCTCGATTGGCACAAGAGCGCGATCGCCCTCCACAACCAAATTCGGGGGTTTTATCCTAACTGCACCACCACTTTCCGGGAGCAAGACCTCAAAATCAAAGCCTCCTTACCCATTGATCCCACCATTGTCGATGAGTTGCTGCCCCAACTGTCAGCCCCTTTAGCTGAAGCGGTGCCAGCGGGGGTTCAGTTACTATCAACCCTGTCCCCTGATACAGCTCCAGGAACCGTAGTGGCACTCATCAAAAATGTAGGAGGATTAGTGATGACAGGGGATGGCTTGTTGTTGATTCGGGAAGCTCAGTTAGCCGGGAAGCGATCGCAGTCGGGCTGGGATTTCGTCAACGGCACCCGCATGACAGCAGGGGAAATCCTAGGACTGTAGACGAACGGATCGCTTGTTATCCCCATGATTTTCAGTTAGCAGGGTGGGCTGTGTTCAGCCCTGCCAACTCTGTGATCAACGGCTGAGAATCCGCCACCCAACCAAAAATCATCTTGACCACCTGTGGCACTCCATCAATGACCAACCCATGAACCGCTTGAAATCACTGGAAAATCCAGCGCACCGTAGGCCGCTGAGTACCCTTACCCAGTTGATTGGGCCTGGTTTTTCTTGCTTGCTGGAGGGATTGACGCAGACAGCGTTCGCCCAAGGTGTAAACCAACAAACACAACGCCATCACGCAGCCAAGGGCTTCAAAGCGGTGGTGGCCCAGAAACGTATAATTTCAAGAACACGCTATCGGCAAAAAACATTGGGCCTTTGAGAAACCGAAAGCCGCGTTCAACCATCGATTGTGCCTTGTCGTCGCGCAGCATTTGCTCGGCGGTTAAGGTGGTGCGTTCATCCGATTCGTCATAAACGGGGTAGCTGTAAGGGCAATGCCCCCGTGATTGCCCTCCAGTAGGGAGGATGTGGCGGACAGACGGAGCGGCACTCGCGTCAACCATTGAAGCGTTCCCATCTGATGCAGGTTCTCAGCGCTGTAGAGAGCCGCATTGGCCACCTGCCCCCCTCAACCGTCCACTGATGGGCAAAGTGAGTCATTAAGGGACCAAACGCTTGGCTATCGACTTGATTGCCATCGGCCATCGACAACAATAACGGAATACCGTGGTCTCCTGTGCAGACTAGGTTCATCATGAATTGCTTCAGGTGGGGGCGATGGTCTCGCGAATAGCCATGACACAGGTGAATCGCTGGACGGGATAGCCGTGATCCGGTGAACTACACGACGGTCAACTTTACCCGATCCCTGCCGTTTATCGTCATCATTAGCCTAATCTGTTTACCTGCCCTGCATTTGTCCTATCGGGGAGAACTATTGGCCGCATTGTCCGGCGTTTTGGCCACGGGGTTGGGCTATTGCCTTTGGTATGCCGCCCTAAGCGAGCTGACCGCAACCCGCGCCGCTACTGTCCAACTCTCAGTTCCGGTTCTGGCGGCGATCGCGGGCATCATCGTCTTACACGAAACCCTATCACTGCGGTTAGGGCTAGCTTCCCTGATGATTCTAGGGGGCATTGGGATCGCCATGCTGGGGCGGTGTGAGGCTTAAGGGTATCCGTCTCGATTTTGCTCAAGGGGACTCAGACCCCGGCAGTGGTGTTCCCAATTGGGACAAGTTGAGGACATAGCCTGCGGTGACAAGATAGGTGGGATAGGCGATCGCCCCCAACCTGCGGGTTAATTGACCGAGGCGATCGCGAAAGGTCCGGCCCAGGGGATAGGCCGGGACCACCCCCCAACCCACCTCCTCCGCCACAAAAATAGTAGTGGCCTCCGCCTCACACACCGCCGTGAGTAACAAATCCATCGTTTGCTGCCATTCCGCCTCAGATT
>JAYKIC010000052.1:0-9129 GCA_035284985.1 Leptolyngbyaceae cyanobacterium | reverse complement strand
TTCGTTCTCAGTCTGCCTGGGTTTTGGGGACAGGCACCCACACCCATCCCAGCCGCCGATCCCAGGTGCAAACTTTCTGGCCTGAGCTAGCGGAACTGGATTCGGCGGCGGATCGAGACTTAGGGCTTTGAGGAGTGGATGCAGGTAATTCTGGTGGTATGGGCATGATTCAGTATGGTGAGAAACGGCAGCTAATATCCGTGGGTAATATAATTCTACGGACCCTTCATGACAGAACACCCTGATTTAATCTTACAGTGCGGTACGTTACGATTGAGTGCGGTAGCATGAGGCACACTATTTCCGGCTAAAGGTTGTCACATATCGCTATATGGATTACATCAGCAGAAACACCTTATCCCAAGGGGATTCCGTATAATTAATCAGCGATCGCCAAAGATTAGCTCCGATAGCCCGGTGGGGGCGATCGCTGAAGCAACTCCCTAATATCTCCTAACAACAATCTCCTAACAACAATCCCCTAATAACAGTCCCCTAATAACAAAAGAGCAGCAGAACAAATAGAACTGCTGCTCACACTACTGGGTTCAAAATCTAAACTGGAGAAGTTAGATCAGATGATCTAACAAAATATTACATCAAGCCCAACTGGGACAAAACACCTTGACCCGTCATAAACTCAGTGGCAATTCCAATGAGGAAACCAAGCATTGCCAGACGACCATTCCAGGTTTCCGCAAACTTGGTAAAACCAAAACCCTTGCTTTCATTTTCCATGGCGCATTAAACCTCTTTTAAGTCAACAGATATAAAGCAAATGAAATAATTGCTTTACATCCGTTAATGTAACGCAGGCAAGCAAAGACTGCAATAGAGTCGTCCGAAAATTGGGGTGAAGTATCCGCGCAGCGGGTACTTCACCCCAATTTTCGGACAGGTCTAATAATTTGAGTTTTGGTAATGACTCAGGCGACAAGCAACCCTCATCCGCCACCCCCTTCTCCCGTTTTGGGCTACCGTGTACACACCAGTGGACCTCACCCCCTCTAACTCCCCCTTGTAAAGGGGGAGGATCGGAATTTCCCCCCTTTACAAGGGGGGATTAAGGGGGGTAAAGCCGGGTTTTGGACTTCAAAATGAGATGTGTGTATACGGTAGCTCATTTTGGGAGAGGGCTTTAGGAAGAGGGAAGGCTGACTGTAAGCCAGGAATCCGCTAAAGACTGCGCTGGCACTCCTCTAAAACGTCCATTAAGTCCCGTAATACTGGAGTGGGAATCAACTCGAATAGGGTCAAGGTGTACTTTCCCCCACCCAACTTGACTGAAATACTTCGCAGGGTGTCTTCGACTTTGCGTTCATCAAGAGCACCATCTGCCAGCATGGGGTAAAGGGCTTCGGCTAAGGGGGTATGGAGGTGGGCATCACGTAAGTACAAATGCCACTTGGCTACGTCGATATAAACGGTAGAACCAATGTCTGCGGCGATTCGTTCGATGGTTTGGGAGGAATTGGTAGACATAGGTTAATTGAAAATTAAGGATTTGGCAATTAAGAAATTGGCAATTACTCCCTTCTCGGTGCAAGAATGCGTAATCAAGAATTGACACTCGTAAGGTGGGCACTGCCCACCCTACAAATTGCTTATGTAATCACAGAGTGGGACGGGAGTAAAAAGATTAGGAACTGGAAGACTCAGCATCGGAATAGTCGGCGATCGCAAAAATGTAGATTCCATGGACGATCAGGACAATCAGCCAAATGCTAGTGAACCAGACCGTCCAGGTCCAGCTATCTGCTTGTTTCGCCAATCGCACAAACCACAGGCCGGAATTACTGGCTAGGGCTAAGGCGACATGGGTGGCAAAGGTCATGCGATCGTCAAGGCGACGGAAGGCGGCATCAGTTTTGCGATCGGGTTTGCGTGGCCAACGGGGAGGCATAGATATTCTCGGTACAGGTACAGCAAAATGTGGATTAGCAGCGAACAGAAATCCTTTACAGAGATCCTCTACATCCTACAGGGGCAGGTTTCAGATGTGGTGGGGATGACTCAAAATTTAACTCGGTTGGGGGTGCATTGGGAGCGGTCCGGTCTAGGCAACCAACGCTCAATCCCATACATTTTTAGTTTTGGCTTTTCTCTAGTTGTTCGACAAAATGCAGCATTTCAGCAGCGGATTCATAGGCTTCGATCAGCATTTCCTGTTGTTCTTCAGGGCTATCCACTAACCCATCGGTCACAACGCTAAGGCTACCAATCATGGAGTTAAGGCGATCGCGAATGGAATGGGAGACTTGACTCAAAGTCCCGTGCCGTCCATGGGCACGTGGTTCAGCGGCAGGTGGATCATCAACAAGCTGCTTGGAAAACTGCATCGTGTAGAGTTGGTGGTAGTACCCCCCCAGAGCCAACAGTTGATCATGGTTGCCCAGTTCTACCACTTGGCCTTGCTTCATCACGGCAATTTGGTCAGCGTTGCGAATGGTAGACAGACGGTGGGCAATGACGATGGATGTGCGATCGCGGCTCAATTCGTCAATGGCGGTCTGCACCAATTTTTCCGAGGCCGTATCCAAGGCACTAGTGGCTTCATCTAAAATGAGAATATCAGCATTTTTGAGCAGGGCACGGGCAATGGCCAACCGCTGCCGTTGCCCCCCGGAAAGGAGCACACCGCGATCGCCAATTTGGGTTTCCAATCCTTGGGGCAATTTCAGAATAAATTCATAGGCATTGGCCCGCTGCATCGCATCAATAATCTCCCCATCCGTTGCCCCCGGTCGGGCATAGGCGATATTATTCCGCACCGTATCGTTAAACAAAAAGGCTTCCTGGCTTACAATTCCCATGGCCGATCGCAGCGAGTACCGATCAAAATCCCGCAGATCGGTGCCATCAAACGTAATCCGGCCCTGGGTCGGATCGTAAAACCGGGGCACCAGGTCGGCCAGGGTCGATTTGCCTGCCCCTGACTCTCCGACGAGGGCCAACGTCGTCCCTTTGGGTAGGGTAAGGTCAATATTTTTGAGGGATGGGGAATCAGCACCGGGGTAAGTAAAGGAAACTCCTTCAAAGCGGATGCTAGTTTGTAACCCCTTAAACGGTTGTGTGCCATTGGGCATGAAGGGTTTATCATCCCGCCTGAGAAAATGATGGACCACATCCACACTGGCGGAACAGTTGGCAAACTGACTCCGGGCTGTATTGAGTTGGGACACCACAGGCAAAAGTTTGAAGAGTACGACCAAATAAGTCAACAAGATAGTAGACAAGGCTTCTAGCTCCCCCTCAAAGAGCAGTCGCCCAACAAAAACGATGGTAATAAGGGCCGTAATGCCCACCATTTCGCTGATGGGGTTAATGGCAGCGGCATTGGCTTGGGATTGGAAGTCTAATTTTTCGCGGCGCTTAATCAGGTGAAGCAGGGTGTCATATTCCCGCTGTTCGCCGACGGTTTCCTTGATCAGGCGGATACCAGTGAGGGTTTCCGTCAGGCGGCTGGAATAGTCGCGGGAGACGATGGAAAGCTGTTTACCAAATCCCTTGGAGCGCTGGATAAAGGCTTGATTAATCAGCACCACCACGAAGAAGAGGATGGCTGAGGCTAGGGTTAGCTTAACGGACATTCCTAGCAGAATATACACAAAAACGGTAATGGTGATCACATGGCCCATAATTTTGAGCAAAGATTGGACGGCTCCGGCGGTCCGTCCCATTTCCCCATTGACCCGATTGAGGATGTCGCCTACTCCGGTTTTGCTGTAGAAGTCCATGTCAACATTCAACAACAGTTGTAGGGCTTGTTCCCGTAAATCAGCCCCGACAGCCTGTTTGAGACTACCGGCCATGAGGACGTTGAGATAGGTGGTGAGGTTCTTGAGGCCCAAGGCCAACAAAATCGCTCCGGTCATGGCGGCCAACCGATAGGGTTCAGGGATGCTATCGAAGGGGGACAGCAATAGTTTTAGTAAGGGCGGAACGCCTCTGGGGTCGATGGCTTGGTCCAGAATCGTTAGGACGACGGGCACGATCAATATGGTGCTAATCCCGTTAAATAGGGCACCAGAAAATCCCATCAAAATGGTGAGGGTGGTCCGTATCGGATAGCGCCAAGCCATGCTGAGGAGGAGGCGATCGCGAAAGATGGGGACATAGGATTGGGATAGCTGTTTAGGCTCAGGCTGGGCTGATGGTAGGCTAGAAGATGGAGTCATGGTGACAGGGGATAGTGAGCAATGCAGGCAATCAGGAGGGGGATATTAATCGGGTAATGATGAATATCTTGCTAAACCGTGAGCCGCTAAACCGTAATCAAATCCACAAGGGCGCGACCATAGTATAAATATAAATGCGAGTTCAGGCTAAAGGCGAGTTTATGGGTTAGGGACTGAGATGGGGACTGGCTAGGGATGGAGCGGCCATGCAGGGGTCATAAACGGCGAGTAGTTGTGCCAGGGTTTGGGCCATGGTGGTAACGCTGTAGTGGTTAATGCATTTGATTCGTCCTTGTTGTCCCCGGTGGGTGGCCTCGTCAAAGTGAGCAAAAATGTGGGCGATCGCCGCTGCTAATTGGTCGGGGGATTCGGGGTCCACCAGATAGCCACTATCGGCCAAAATATCGGGAATATCGCCAACGCGGGTAGATAGCACAGGCTTACCCATGGCCATACCATCGGTGAGTTTAAGGGGAAACTGGGCTTGGGCGGTGAGGGTGTCCCGCTGGGGCACCACCATCACATGGGCCGCTGCTAAAATTTCTGGCATTTGCTCCACGGGGCAGCGGGGTAATTTCACGATCCAGTGGCCCCATTGGGCCATGAGTGTTTCGTCGTAGTCGTCATAGGGACTGCCACCGACAATGACCAGGCGTAAATCGGGCTGGTTCAGTTTTTCTAAGGCCATCAGCACATCTTCCACCCCTTTGTGGGGCCGGGGGGCACCGGGAAACATCAACACCCGGTAGGCGGATAAGCCATATTTTTGGCGGGAGCGATCGCCATCATACCCCGTCGGATCAAACAAATCTGTATCCTTACCATTGGGCACATACACTCCCCCAAAGCGATTCTGTAGAAAGGATGTGTCCACCGTAAGGGCATCGGCTTTAGCCACCATCGACTCCAGCCATTTGACATAGAGGGGATGGTCCGGTTGGCGCAATTGACCGTTGGATTTAAAAATATCCCGGTAAACCTGTTTGAGGGAGGGGGGACGGTAGCGCCACTCATCGCCCCCATGCCAACTCATTTCCCAATCATCCATATCGAGGAACAGGGGTCGCCCAGTTTGCCATTTTTTCAGTAGCCCGACCCCAAAGCTAGAGGGTTTGGGTTTAACCGCATAGAGAATATCCCCGTCCAGCTTAGCCAGTAGTTGTCGGGTTGCCGCAATAAATTGGGGATATATTGCCCCTGGAAGGCTGACAACGGCCATATTATCAGGGGGAATCGCGTACAGTTCTGGCCCAGACTGGAACCCAACTACTTCGACCCTATACCCCAGCGCCTTACACACTTGCCCCAGCAGGAATGCCCGCACCGCGCCACCACCGGACAAATCACTGACAATAAAGGAGATCTTCAGGGGGGAGTTGGATGGAGTCATAACAGATTGAGGGATGAGGGTTACAGATTACACTGATGAATTGACGAGGAAAAGAGGCAGGCGTGATGCAGGGCAATCGGTTTGTGTCGTCGTACCATTCTCTTTTTATTTAACCCAATGTTTAGGCAAAACTCCCCATTGCGCCCATCCCCAAGGATCATTTTGGTAAACGGGATTCATGCTGTTTGTCTTGTAAAAAGTAACCCAGGGTGGTGCCAGAGTGACCTGTTGTGACCCAGAGGAGCGATCGCACCCCGTCCCGAAACACTTTACGGAATGGTTCGGCTGTCCTTTCGGACTTTACGGCAACGTTACGGCACTGAATTCCCTGACTGCCCATCACAATTTGACCGATGACCCAGGCCCGCCGCATGTGGTAATCCGAGGTGATCACATAAATACTGTCAAACCCAGCGGTTTTGAAGTCTTCGACTAGGGTGGTGAAGTTGGTGACGGTATCTACGGCTCGGTAGTCTAGATGGAGGCGATCGCCACTAATTCCCGCTTCGGTAAAAATCCACTCGGCATAATCTCGATTGCTACCAGATGAGACCCAAATCGGCAGGTCTGGGTTTTGGTGGCCAAATTCTGCGGCAAAGCGTTCCCGTTCCTCCGCCCCACCCAGCACAAGGATGGCATCGGGTTTAATCTGGCGCTGTTGCCAATAGTAATGACCACCCACGAGAAGGAGGGCGATCGCCATTGCTAACCACCAGCGTTGTCGCCGTTTACCTGTTTGGTGCTTGATTTTGTGCTTGTGTCTCAACCCCACGTCAAACCACAACTGAAATGCTAAGGGAACATCCCACATCATAAGCTAACCTACCGGGATTTTGGGAAGATATTAGCCCTTTTCCTTAAGGTTATTTTAAGGATTAAGGAGCTGATCAATTTGCTGTACCCACTGGGTATTACCCTGTTCGGCAAATAGAATCCTGGCATATTCCAACAAATCCTGGGCTGCTTGCATTTGCCCCTGATTTAAGAACACTAACCCCGATCCGTAATAGGCATTGGGATAAAAGGGATTCGCCGCCGCCGAGGTGCGAAAGGCATCGAGGGCTTCTTGAAATTGTTGTTGACCGTATAAAATACTGCCCCGGCTGTAGTGGGCTTCGGCATAGTTGGGGTTGAGGGCGATCGCCTGGGCAAATGCCGCCATTGCCCTATCCTCATCGCCCTGTTGCAGATAAATTTGGCCCAAATGGTAGGGCGGCTCCGGGGCATTGGGACTAAAGGCCATGGCTTGCTCAAAGGCCACAATGGCTCGGTTCTGATCCCCCGTTTGCCGATACACCAGCCCCAAATTATAGTGGGCCAGACCGAGTTCTGGGTCTAGTTCAAGGGCTTGTTGGAGATACTGTTGGGATAGCTCTAGGTTATTACCTTCCAGCAAGGCTGCCCCCAAGTTGGCGTAGGCGGTGGCAAAAATCGGGTCTACTTGAACCGTTTGGAAAAAGGCATTGGCGGCGGCTTGTAAGTCTCCCCTCTGACGCTGGGCCAGACCCAAGTTATAGTAGGCAGCGGCGGACTGGGGATCAAGTTGGGTGGCCGCTTCAAAGGCGGCGATCGCCCCCTCCACATTTCCCTGCTGGATGTATTGGAGACCCGCCGCAATGGCCGAGTCTGCCGGGGATGGGGCGATCGCCCCCTGGGCCAGATGGGTCGCAGCAAAATCGGGGGTAACAAGGGGGAACGGTACCCCCGATCCCGGCACCGCTGCATTCAATGGCACTGGCGCTAGCAATGGTGTGAGCACTATTGCGATCAATCCAGATATTTTAGCCGCCGTATCTAGGAGAGTCGTCCGAAAATTGGGGTGGAGTACTCGCGCAGCGGGTACTCCACCCCAATTTTCGGACAGGTCTAGGGTAAACCGACTAAAATACTTGGTTTTATCATCGATTCGACAACTGGATGAACCTGCTAAGAATGAACGTGTTAGGATAAAATCCCATTTCACCACAACTTGGGTGCATATCACAAATAGGGGTTTCATTGCGTTAATCAGCCCATAGGAAAGATGGCCAAACTAGAGAGGGTCAAGCACCCAAAGAGTACCACAAAGCCAGCCACAAGGCATGATCGCCTCTATACCTATCGTAGTTTTGCCGCGATCGCGGCTGAAAAACGGGGGGATGGTGATGGACAAAAATGGTTTAGAAACTAGTACAAAAGTGGTAGGATGGGGCACTCTGGATTTAATCTCAGCCCATAGCGCTGCATCGCTCAAGCCTAGGGCTGGGGTTGATGGTGCTCCTAGGAATCGCACTCAGGAAAAACACGGATGGAGAAATTAGATACAAGAGAGTGGCTTTTAACCAATGGGTTGGGAAGTTTTGCCAGCGGCACCGTTGGCGATGCCCACACCCGCACCTACCATGGTTGGCTGATAGCCGCCCTTGACCCACCGAGTCAGCGGCAATTGCTCCTCTCCCATATTGATGCGTCGTTGGAGGTAGAGGGCTATCACTATGACCTTAATACCAACTACTGGAAAAGTGGGGAAGTGGGGCCAGAAGGCTATCGTTGGCTGCAATCATTCCTACCCTCCCCCGTGCCCACTTGGACTTGGGCCAAGGAGCCTTGGCGCTTTTGTCGCCGTCTTCTGTTGCCCCATTGGACCTGCACCCTGGTCATGGATCAGCCCTCCTCCCCTACGCCGTTTTCTACTCTAGTCCAGGCTAGGTTGGACTGGGGGGAAAGCCCTGCTGTTCATGCTCTCACGGACTACCATCCCTCATCTACCCAACTCTATGGTTGTCATCGGGTGCTAATCCATTACCAATATGAAGGCCAGAGTCCAGCAGTGCTGACCCTGCGTCCGTTGATTGGCGATCGCTTCTTCCACCATCAACAACGGGCCACCGAACAATTACAATTTTCCCAAGTCGTCACCCAACAACATCTGTTACTCCAAGCCATTCGCCCCCAATGGAGTGGCACCCCTTGGTCTCTGCGCTGGACCCAAGGAACCTACTGCCCAGACGGGTTGTGGTATTGGGACTACTGTTATCCCGAAGAAACCCGCCGAGGGTTGAGTGATACGGAAGATCTGTACAGTCCAGGCTATTTGACCGTGATGTTGCATCCCGGCGAAGCCATCACCCTCGAAGCGCGGGTTGGTGAAAGTCCTCCAGCCTCAGAGTTAACATCTGCTTCATTTGATGCCGCCATCTTGCAAGAATGTCAGCGCTTTCAGCAACAGGTCATCGAACCCTCCAGCGCCTATCTCACTGGCCGACCGTTTGCCCTAACCCTGCCCACGGGTAAAACCTTGTTTGAGCCAGACCCTTCAGCTTCCCATGGAGGGCAAGTACCCCCGGCCGACTACCAAGGACGCTTGTGGGCACGGCTCCTCTATGCGGGTGATCAGTGCCTGGTGTACCGACAGGCAAATGCCATGCCAACGGTCATTGCTGGGTATCCCTGGTTTGAAGCATGGGTGCGCCAAATGTTAATGGCTATCCCTGGTTTGACCTTAACCACAAACCGATTTGCCGTAGCTCGTCAGTTGCTGAAGTCCGTGGCCCAATACTGTGAACGGGGCTTAATTCCCAA
>JAYKIC010000051.1:0-13720 GCA_035284985.1 Leptolyngbyaceae cyanobacterium | reverse complement strand
GCATGGCGGTTTGGGCATCCCGGAATAATTCCTCGACATCCCTAACGGTGTTGGTGCCATGCAGGGCAATGCCGATGCTGGCGGACATGACGACCTCTTGCCCATTGAGGTTGATGGGTTGCTTGACACAATCCTGAATGGAACGGGCGAGGGCGATCGCCGCTTCCCCTTGCTCTAGGGCATTCACCCACACCACAAACTTGTCACTCACAAGCCGGGATAATCGGCTGTTCTGGGGTAAGGTTTGCCTGAGGCGTTGGGTCATGACCAGCAAGATGCGATCGCCCTGTTTATGGCCCAGACTTTCATTAATGCGCTTAAATCCATTCAGGTCAAGGCATAGCATCGTCCCGCCCTTAACCTCAGGCCGCACTGAATCTGCCCAGAATAGACGAGATGGGGTGATGGCTTGCTTGACAGAGCGTAAAAACAAGGTTTTTTGCGGTAGTCCGGTTAAGGTGTCATAGAACAGCCGATAGAGGGTGCCATAGGTGAAAACAGCCCCGCTGGTGGCAAACAATCCTAGCAACGCGGGCCAAAGGGGTAGCCACCCCGATTGCAGAAAGAGCACATAACAGCTACCGATGAGCAGCCCACCTGCGGCCACGATAGTAACCGTAATGATTACAGGATGGCGAATGCTCCATGCCACTGTTCCACCTAGGATAGCCCAGCCTAGTATCCATAGGGCCTCAGCCCAATTAGGCATGAACCACATTAACCGTTCTTGGTCTAAAACGGCCCGTAGTATTTGACTAATAAAATGGGCGTGAATCACGACTCCCGGCGTTCGGGATGCCTCAGAGCGGTTCATATTAGGAGTGTAGAATAAGTCCTTGAGACTAGGGGCCACCGTGCCGATTAGCACAACTCGATCTTGGATTAATTCTGGGTTGATATCACCGGATAACACTTGTTCCAGTGAAACCTGCTCGCTAGGTGCCATCTCAGAATGGTATCGGGTTAATATTTGGTAGCCACTGCTCGATAGGTGATAGCCCCCTGAGTGGGTTTTTAAGTCTTGAAACGTTGTGTCTCCAAGCTGTATGCGGTCAGGTAAGCGGGTCAAATCTGTGCCATGTTTTGAGAGGTAGGCTTGACTGACTCGGAGGGCAAAGGACTGTTTTTCTTCTTCCCCCAACAACACAACCATGAGGTTACGGCGGACAACTTTGTCTGAGTCCAGTAAAAGATTATTAAATCCGACCCGCTCTGGGGGGATGCCAGGGGGCGACGCTACTGCACTGTTCCCGCCTAATTCTTCGATAACGATGACATTAGGGGCTGCAAATTGCGATCGCAATTGCTCTGTACCGGGTGGATGGAAAATATCACGATATAAGTCAAAGCCAATGACAGTGGGCTGGTAGCTTTGCAGCGTCTTTAAGGCTTCGGCCATCACATAATCAGGAATAGGCCAGCCATAGGTCTGAATGTCTGTCTCCGTAATGCCGACAATGAGCAAACGGGAATCAGGGTCCATCCTTGGTTGTTGCCGCAGTATCTGGTCATAGGCATTTAGCTCAAATAATTGTAACCACCCAAGGGTCCGCATTCCCATAATCGCCCCGGTCGTTAGGAGGGAGAGGGCTAAAACCACCTTGCTATAACGAACTAGGTGCGGAGCTTTGAGCGGCCTAGGGGTCTTGAGGCCAGAACGAAATTCAGGAAGATGTAGCATCGCGATTCATTAGGAAGGGGAATGGGTGGACGATACACCACCACCATCGCACATTCACTTTATGAATGGCTAAGGTCAATCCGCTTCCAATCTTAACCGATAGGCTGTGGTGAAATTCAGGGGGGTGGTGACTGGACTGAGGGTTGCAATGACCTCAGTCCATGCCTGTTGGGTAATGTCTGGAGACGGGGATTCCTGCCAACGGATTAAGGTTGTCAATGCTTCCGACCACATGCCTGCCGTGAGGTATAGATTGGCTTGCTCAATGGGATTGGTGGTTTGGCCAAGCTGGTGGGCTAGGGCGGTAGATAGTGGGGTTAACTGGAGCCATCCATCCACTGACACGTCTGCTGCCCGGTTATTCGGACAAACTAAGGATAGAAACCAGCGATAGGATTGGTGTGAATCTAACGGCTGGTTTTGGGCGATCGCATCCAAGCTAATCTTCATGAGGCCGGACTGATTGGCCACGGGAAAAACCGTATCGATTACGGCAGTTTCATTCTCATCATAGAGCACTAATTCTGCGGTCTCAAACGATGAAAAATTGGGCAAATAAACCCAAAGGCTGGGGTCGGTGTCCA
The DNA here is from genome assembly GCA_035284985.1 of Leptolyngbyaceae cyanobacterium. Lineage (GTDB taxonomy): Bacteria > Cyanobacteriota > Cyanobacteriia > CAKZMO01 > CAKZMO01 > JAAHGY01. Next base: position 11,455 of record JAYKIC010000051.1, on the reverse strand, counting down.
AGGTTTTCAGGACATTGGTATCCGGCATAAAGGCCACCAACGGCGTTTGAACGCTACAGGCGACTGAACCCCCACGGGAACCTCCCCCCACAGTCCCTGGCGGTAAACCTTGGTTGGGATCATCGCTAGACTGGCCATAGGCCGCAATCGTCGAAATGGGCAACACATTGAGAACCAGGGACGCTAGACCCGCTGTGGCTAGTGCTTTGTAGTTTAATTGGGGATGTCGTATCATTTGGTAGGCACCTGTCTAAAAAATTATGAATCTACGGTACAACCACTAGCCAGGATCAAAAATATAACACAGGTACACAAAGGGAAGAACGATCGAGAAAGGTCTACATCGAAGGGATTGCTAATGTCCCTCAACGTTCTAGGGAACTCCATCATCTCGGCATTGGCATTGATTCCGAACATTGCGGGATCGCCCCATCGCGGGTCTAATGACCCATGCCTCACCCATCTATTCTGACGCAAACTGTTGCCAGACTCTACCGAAGATACAACAGTTTTTAATAACCTCAGACCTCTCAAAGTAAATATTCTGTGATGATTTTCTAGATGCTTGGGATTTTTAACTAGGCGATCTGCTTCAACGTCACAGGTTTACCTTTACAAGGAATGAACGGACCTAAGTGTTAATACGAGTTAATCCGGTTTATCTTCATGAAGAACTGATCATTATAAAGATAAATCCTGGGTACCTACCTACTTTTTTACACTCTCTTGACCGTTGCTTCAATTCCTTTATGGTAACTAAATCAATGGAGGGGGCGATCGCTTCCACAACATGGATTGGACGCTATAACTATTGTAATTTAGAGTAACAAATTGTTAGAGGCTGTGGCAACACCTACCGGAATGATATAGGTGAAATTAGCCATGCTAATAGGGATCATGTTATTCTCCGGTTAGTGCTATCCCTGTTCCTGCTTGTTTTTATCACCATGGCTAGTAATCCTACTTAAAGATTCTAATTGTCAGAGTGGATACATATTTTAAAGTGCATTATTCTGCACTGTTTAGTTAAGGGGAGATACCCCCCTGAAGGCAAGGTTTTTCTGACTAAAACATCCAAACTCGATGGATTGTAGGGAGTAAATTAGTACAAACTACAGAGTTTGTTTATGACATTGATGGTACGTTAATGGCTTTTCCCGTAGGACATTTACAATAGTCCGTACATCTATGGTTGTGTTTACTGCTATGACGGGTAAACGTTGGTCGAGTCGTTTTTTTCTGATCTGGTTCTGTATAGGTTTGATCTGGGCTGGATGGTTGGGACCGATCGGTTCGATTCAGTCAACCCAGGCAATGATTGATCCGACTGCTGAGGTTCCCGCCGCCGCCATTGTGTCCCAGGAGACAGGGCACGATGGGGTGGTCAATGCCAATACTGATACTGATTGGGACGGGGTCGCCTATGAGCAACAGGGGCGTTTGGCCTACGACCAGGATGATTTCTCGGTGGCGATTGAACGTTGGCAACAGGCGTTAGGGCAATATGTTCTCAGCCAAGAGATTTTAGGGCAAGCCAGGGTGCTGAGTAATTTATCGCTGGCCTATCAAAAGTTGGGCAATTGGGGCCAAGCTCAGGGGTGTATTGATCAGAGTGTGGCCCTATTGTCTACCCCAGACCGGGGCGTTGCGATCGCTGATGAAAGGGCTTGGCAGCGGGGGCTGGCCCAGGCGCTCAATACCCAAGCGAGTCTTCTGTTTGATCGGGGTCAAACCCAGGCGGCTTTGGTGAGTTGGGAGCAGGCGATCGCCCTTTACCAAGCGATCGCTGATCCACTCTACGCGATCCAAGCCCAACTCAATTGGGTTCAAGGGATGCAGGAATTGGGCTATCATCGGCGTGCCCTGGGATTGCTGGAGCAGCTTCATCCGGAGGTCGAAGCGATCGCCCCTGGCTCTCGCTTGCAACTGGCCGTGTTGCGGCAACAGGGGGATGTGCTGCGCTTAGTGGGCGAAGTGGAGCGATCGCAGCAGGTTTTACTCGAAGCGTTGGCGTTGACACAGCCGCCTACGGTGAGCGATCGCCCCCCGTTCCAGCCCCTAGCCACCGAGCAGGCCGCTATCCTATTGAGTTTGGGGCAAACAGAGCGGATTCAGGGCAACGCCGAAGGGGCTATGAAGTATTATCAGCAAGCATTAGCCGCTAACCCAAACCCGGTGCTGCATTTACATATAGAGTTAGCCAAACTCCAACTACACATTAATTTGCAGCAGTGGCAAGGGGCAGAAACCGCTTGGCTTCATGCCTGGACCGATATTAAGCAATTACCGCCCAATCGCAACACAATTTACGATTACATTAACTTGGGGCGGCAGCTAATGGTTCTGCTGGATCGACGGGAGCCGTTGCTCGATCGGGCTGGGGTGTCGATGGATCGGCAGGAGGGATGGGCAGAGCAATCTGACATTGATCACGGCTGGCCAAACCACCGGGTACGCTGGGACACTGGGGTGCATTTGTTGCGGCGGGGGATGGAGTTGGCCCAAAAGTTGGGGGATCAACGGGCTGAAGCCTATGCCGTGGGATATTTAGGATATATTGCTGAACGGCGACAAGACTGGGAGTTGGCGGAATCGCGCACGCATCAAGCCTTGGCTTTGGCCCAATCCCTGCAAGCTGAGGAGATGATGTATCAATGGCAATGGCAGTTGGGTCGGATTCTTCTGGGGCAGGGCGATCGCCAGGGGGCAATTGTGGCTTACAGTGAGGCGGTGCGGTATCTGCGTGACTTGCGGACTGATTTACTGACCACTGGGACGGAAGGGCAATTTCGGTTTCAGGAAGGGGTGGAACCGATCTATCGAGACTTGGTGGAGTTGCTGCTGACCGTTGGGGACAACGGGGCGGTGCCGCAAGCGAATTTGGTGCAAGCACGGGATGTGATGGAAGCCTTTCAGGTGGCGGAGTTGGATGATTTTTTCCAAGATGCTTGCCTTCAAAGCGAATGGGTACATATTGAGGCGTTGGACCCTGAGTCCGCCGTGATTTACCCCATTATTTTGGGCGATCGCCTCGATATTATCGTCAGTTTGCCCCAATATCCCCTGCAATATTTTTCCACCCCCATTGCTAAAGCAGATCTGACCGATTTCATCAACGATTTCCGTAATAATTTAGTGATCCGTAGTCGATTTGATTTTCGGGCACAGGCGCGACAACTGTATGATTGGCTGCTGCGCCCTGCCGCTAATCTCCTCAGTCAACATCGGATTAAAACCTTAGTGTTTGTGCTGGATGGGCCGTTGCGCCAAATTCCCATGGCGGTACTAAACGATGGCGATCGCTACTTGATTGAGCAGTATCAAGTGGTGGTGGCACCGGGCTTAACCTTGGTGAATTCCCAACCTCTTTATCCTCGATCGCCCCGTGCCCTTGTGGCAGGCTTGAGCCAAGCCCGCCATGGATTTAGTCCCCTAGCCTATGTGGATGAGGAACTCCAGCAGATTAGCGATACCATTTCAGGCCGGGTACTATTGAATGAGCAGTTTACCAGTAAAGCACTTCAGCAAAAATTAGTCTCCCAGCCCTTTTCCGTGGTTCATATTGCCTCCCATGGACAATTTAGTTCTGACCCAAAAGAGACCTTCATCATTGCTTGGGATAAGCATTTAGACATTGACGAATTCCGGGATATTCTCCAGGCGGGTCAACGTTCTGGACAAGCGCCTATTGATCTATTAGTGCTGAGTGCCTGTGAAACGGCGGCGGGTGATCCGATGGCTCCCCTCGGTCTAGCAGGCATGGCGGTCAAAGCGGGGGCACAGAGTACGTTAGCCACCCAGTGGTCGGTCAACGATCAGGTCACGACCCAATTTATGAAACAGTTTTACCATTATTTAGCGACAGGGATGACCAAGGCGGAGAGCCTGCGCCAAAGTCAACTGTGGCTGTTACACTTTGAACGATTTTCCCATCCCCTCTACTGGGCACCCTATGTGTTGATTGGCAACTGGAACTAGGGTAGGACAGAAGTCGGAATCTGGGTTTAATCTCCGCACACAGGGCTATAACGTGTCAAAATGGGACGGCAATTTGTCCTAGAATGACCTGTTGCTCGGTTGACCATTATCCATCGTAAACGTAACCCTATGGTTCCCTCGTCTGACACTGCTACCAATGGCTACCCCCATGCTGGAGAGATGGCCCCTGACCCTGAAGTCTCTGAGTTGCCAGAGTATGTCCCTGAACCGATCCCTGAGGCGGACATTGCAGCCATGGCCGCAGCGGGTGATTTACAGTTTCAGTTACCGGACCCGGAGGATGATACGGTTTCGGAGGGGGAATTTCAGCAACGGGTAGGGCAAGCTTGGCAAGTGTGCGATCGCTTCGATCTCCAAACCGATATTTGGCGGGGCCGGATTCTCAAGACCGTCCGAGATCGGGAAAAGGCCCAAGGTGAAGGTCGGGGCAGCGGATTTCTCAACTGGCTAGCGGAGCGGGAAATTAGTAAAAGTCAAGCTTATCAATTGATTGAACTGGCGGATAGTGCCGATATTTTGCTCCAAGAAGGAATGCTGGAACCAGAGGATGTGAATCGGTTTAGCAAAAAAGCATTTGTGGCCACGGCTCAAGCTTCGCCAGAGGTGCAGCAATTGGTCAGTGATGCGGCCCACCAGGGCGATCGCATTACCCGCCGTGAGGTTCGTCAACTCTCCGATGATTGGACGGCTATGTCTTCGGATCTACTCCCTCCAGAGGTCAAGGAAAAGACTGCGGATAACACGATTCCCACGAAATATGTCGCCCCCCTTGTGCGGGAATTGGAAAAGTTGCCAGAAAATCATCAATTGGCCATTAAAAATGAAGTGGCGGCGGAACCCTCGATTGATGGAGTGAAACAGGCTACCGCTGAAGCAAAATATCTGGCCAAGTATTTGCAGGCGGCCACGGAAGTGCAAGCCCTCAACCATGAGGATCTAGATTTGGAACTAGCCCTAGAAGAGGCTCTGAGAATTGGTTGTTTAAACTCTACGGCGGAACTGGTGAATCAAGCTTCTCAACTGGAAAAGGCGATCGCCAAAGTTTATACCTCCTGGAAGCGGTTGAACAAGCTAGCGGAGCGGGTCTACCTGGATAGTGGTGCTAGCACCCCTAATGTGCGATCGCTGCTGGATGCCTTGGACCCGATCGCAGGGGATGTCCTCCAAATCCAGCTAGGGGAACCCAATAGTGAACTATCGAAAACGATTCGGATACAAATCTTGCCGGAGGAATGAAGCCTTAGGGCTAATCGTGGTATTAAAACCCAGGCTCCACAACCATGACTGCACCTGGGTTTCACAACCTTGTCCTATCTAAACAAGGAATCTAGGTAAACTCGCGCTGTTCGGCGATAGTTCCGGGATGCCTCCAGATTGTTGGAGTGACCATTTTGCAACAAAAATAGGGAAAGCGCGGCTGAAAACGCTCGATCCTGATCCCAGTCTGGATGTCCTTCTAGGTAACTGGTGAGAGAAAGATGCAGATCTTCGGGAATCTCAGCCAAAATACTAACTGTTGTACTCATGGGAAACCTCGCTAATTAGGGCAATTCAGAAAAGCAATTGATACTCAAATTGATATTCAGTTTTACGGCTATATCCAATTTCATGGGCTTGAACCTCCCATCGATAGTGGGGACACAAAATACACCGAACTACCGTTGATTTTGGCTGGTCTGCCCACAAAATCCGTGGCTATCCATGACCCAATCTTTTTCCACAGGTTGCCACAACTGACGGAGATGCAGTGGGCAACCTCAAGACGGTTCAAAGGATCGTCGCATCATTGTGCGCTATGGGGGGGTGGGGTTGTCAATGCGGAACCTCTCATCCAAGAGTTTAAGAGAAATATAAGGTTTACGAAGAAATCAGGGTTTTACGGCTTAGAAAGTGTAGAAATATTTCAGGAAAAGGATTTCTCTCATAAATATTAGTGGATTTTGCAAAACCCCCAGAGAAGGGGCGTAACCCTTTTGCTCTCGTTCATGGCCTGTGGAAAATGGCGATCGCCCTGTGGAAAACTCGAATGCTTTTGTGGAAAGAGTGTGGAAAGGTGGGGGAGAGCATGGGGAAAATTTTGCGGAAGATAAGAATTAGCCAATTCACCCATTTCCTCAACCTTTGAGAAAAATCGTAGTAATTGGGCTGATGTGCCATGGGGTGCGATAAACACTGGAGGAGTTACGCTACTATGGGTTGGCGACTCAATCTGTAGGGAGAAGGGGTGGGGAATTGCCGAGTTTAGGGGTCAATATTGACCATATTGCGACGATTAGGCAGGCTCGCCGCACCGTCGAGCCTGATCCGGTGGCGGCGGCAGTGCTGGCGGAATTGGCCGGAGCCGATGGCATTACGGTGCATTTGCGGGAAGATCGGCGGCATATTCAAGATCGGGATGTGATGGTGTTACGTCAAACGGTGCGAACCCATCTCAATTTGGAAATGGCGGCAACGGATGAAATGGTGGCGATCGCCCTCGAAATTCGCCCTGACTATGTGACCTTAGTGCCGGAGAAACGCCAGGAAGTGACTACTGAAGGCGGTTTGGATGTGGCAGGGCAGGTCTCGCGGCTGACGGATGTGGTGCAAACCTTGCAGGGGGCTTATATTCCCGTAAGTTTGTTTATCGATGCTGACTCTGGCCAAATTGAGGCGGCAGTGGAGACCGGGGCGCAGTTGATTGAACTCCATACTGGTACCTACGCCGAGGCTAAAAATGAGGTGGAACAGCAGCGTGAACTGGCGGTGCTGGCTGAGGGCTGTCAAGTGGCGATCGCCGCTGGCTTACGGGTCAATGCGGGGCATGGTCTGACTTATTGGAATGTCTATCCCGTGGCCTGCTTACCGGGCATGGAAGAACTGAATATTGGTCACACCATCATCAGCCGCGCCGCCTTAGTGGGATTAGAACGGGCTGTACGGGAAATGAAACAAGCCATCCGTGGCATCCTGTAGGGCCAAGCTGTTCCCTCCTTCACCGGGCTGCATTCCAGCAAAGATCCCCGTTTAAGGTAAAAAAGCATAGTCAGAAGGGGGCGATGCGTTGTAGAGTTAAGGATTGTGGGGTTGGGGGTCTGGGATTGCAACTCGGTCCCGTTACGTATTACCTCCCTAATCGTTCATCCGTTGATTCAATTAAACCGTAAAGGCAATGGCAACTTACTACTACGTCTTAGCAAGCAAGAAATTCTTGATGGAAGAGGAACCGTTAGATGAGGTTTTTCGGGAACGTAAACGCCACTATTTAGAGGTGGAGCGGGAAATTGATTTTTGGCTGGTGCCGCAACCTGCTTTTCTTGATGCGCCAGAGCTGGCTACGGCTAAGCAATCGTGCCCTAACCCGGCGGCGGCCATTGTATCCACCGACCCGACTTTTATTAATTGGTTAAAACTCCGGCTGGAGTTTGTGCTAACAGGTGAGTTTGAAGCGCCGTCCGCGACTATCCCTGATCCATTAGCCTCGTTAGCCCCTACCGCCTAGGTATGGGGTGAGATGACTAACGCTAAGCAACTAGTGCTAAGCAACTGAAAATTTGAGTCTCTTCAGTAGGAGCAAGGAACATACCATGAAATTAGGTGCGTGGGGTATCCGATTGCGAATGGCCTTGGTGCTGTCTCTCTGGATGGGGGGAGTGGGGTTATTGATGGGTGAACGGATGCCGCGATCGCTCTCCTGGTTGGGGGCACAGGGGGCGATCGCCCAAGTGACCGTTCCCTGTGTGCCACCGGAAGCCGATGAGTATTTGGTGTTGGTCAATCAGCCAACACCGGAGTCCCTGGAACAGCTAAGGGCCGTGTTGCCGAACGCAAGTACTACCGCCGTCTGTCAGTATTTGGATAAGACGGTGATTCGGGTGGGGGGATTTGCCACCGAGGCGGTCGCCACTGCTTGGGCCAACTATCTAGCCCAGACCCTAGCGGTGCAAACGGCGATCGTTCTGCCTGCTACTCCCTTTTCAGATGCTAATGAGCCAATCCCACCGACACCTCCCAATCCCCCTCAAACCGGGGCACCTGGGTATAATCCCCAACGGTTAGGGGAAGGCTATGCGGTGTTAGTGGATTATGCTGACCGACCGGATGTGGCGATCGCCCTCCAATCTACCCTGGGGACAACAGTGGGCGTGGCTGTATATCGTCAAGCGCCCTATTTGCTAGCCACTTATTCCGCTGATGCGGTAACGGCAGGCACGGTGTTGACCCAATTAGCCACGGCAAATTTTAATGCCATTCTGGTGGATAGTCGTCAGGTCATCCGCATGGTTCCGGCCGTTAATTTGTCCGGTAGCATGGGTGGTGCTAGCCGATAGGCCCGACAGGTCCGGCAGGTCCGGCAAGTAAGTTAGGTCGGGCTAGGGGTGAGGGAAACAGCCATCCCAGCCTGCTGCTGGAACATGACAGTAATTTGGTGGTTGGGCATCGGGGGGGAGAAGAAGTAACCCTGGCCTAGTTCGCAGCCTAGAATTTGCAGCCACTGGAGATGTTCCTCTGTTTCGATGCCTTCTGCGATCGCCTTCAATTCCAGCAAATTACTCAAGACCATGACCGACTCCGCAATGACCTGATTGCGGACATCCGCTGCGGGGGGGCTAACGAAGGCCCGGTCAATTTTGAGGGCATCGATAGGCAAGCGATGGAGATAGCTCAGGGATGAATATCCGGTGCCAAAATCGTCAATACTAATGCAAATCCCTTTGGCGCGAATCTGGCTGAGGAGGGTACAGGTTGTCTCCACATTTGTTACCAGCATACTTTCTGTAATTTCTAGGGTCAGGGCATGGCTTGGAATGGCATAGGTGGCGAGCAAGGTATCCAATTCTGTGAGCAAAGTGGTATCCAGTTGTTTGACTGACAGGTTGACACTAATACTCAGGGGATGGTTCGGAAAGGTGGCTAACCAGGTGGCTAATTGTTGGCAGGCTGTGCGTAGAATCCATTTACCCATGGGGATGATTAACCCGATTTCTTCCGCGATCGGGATAAATTCTTGGGGGGACACCAGACCTCGATGGGGATGGTTCCAGCGAATTAATGTTTCAAACCCATAGATCATAAGGGTTTTGAGATTCATAATGGGTTGATAGTACAACACAAACTGTTCTTGCTCTAGGGCTTTTCTCAGGTCATTCTCCAACTGGAGGCGTTGCATGGCCCGCGAATGCATCCCAGGGTCAAAGATGGCATATTGGCCCCGACCATTATGTTTCGCCTGGTACATGGCTAAATCGGCATTGCGGAGTAAAGCCTGGGGGGCTTCATATTGGGGGGTACCTAGGACAATGCCAATGCTGCCAGTGACGACGATATCCCGGTCTCCCAAGGAGATGGGCGATCGCAATTCTTCTAATAACGCTTGCGTGATCCGTTCTGCCTCTGAGAGATCGGCAATCTCTGCCAGCAGCAAGACAAATTCGTCGCCCCCCAGCCGCGCCACCAAATCTTTCGCCCCCACGAAGTGGGACAGCCTAGCGGCAATGGTGAGCAGCAACTCATCCCCCACCAAATGACCGAGGCTATCGTTAATAATCTTAAAATGATCCAGATCTAGGAAGAGAATCGCAAATGGTTGGGTGGGGTCACGCTCAATTTGTTTGAGGGCAATCTGTAGGCGTTGGATGAGCAAGGTGCGGTTGGCGAGTTGAGTCAACCCATCATGGAGGGCTTCATGCTTCAATTGCAGTTCGGCTTTGATGCGATCGCTCACATCCCGCGACGTGGTTTCTAAATGCTTGATCTGACCATTGTTATCTAAAATACATTGGGTCAAGGTTTCTAGCCAAATATAGTCTCCCTGTTTGCGTCGCATTTGGTAAATGACGGGGACAGGCGGTTGCCCTAAAGCCAGTTCATGGGCTTTGAGGCGAACCCGATGGCGATCATCAGGATGGACGAATTCATGAGGGTCACGTCCTAACAATTCATCCGGGTGGTAGCCCAGTAGGAGGATACTGGATGGTGTCGCATAAAGATAGCGCCCATCGGGATGGTGGAGACAGACTAAATCACTCATATTTTCGGTGACGAGTTGGAGTCGTTCTTGGCTAGTCTGTAAGGCGGACTCGGCGTGTTTGCGATCGCTCACATCCAGAACCAACGTATCCCAAATCACATCGCCATTCTCCGCCCGTTCCGGTTGTCCCGCCGCCTCTAACCACTTTTCTTGGCCCGATGGGGTTATAATCCGCCATTGGTGATACCAGGGCTGTAAGGTTTGGGCCGATACCGCCACCGATTCATACATGGCGGCCTGATCGTCCGGGTGAATCATCTCCCAAAGCAGCTTGGCATGATCCATCACGGCATTGGCTTCCACTTCCCACAGGCTGTAGCAACCTGGACTCATATAAATCACTTGATCAGTGCCATCGGGATGCAGCACATACTTAAAAATGGCTCCGGGGACATTGGCGGCCATATTGTGAAACCGTTGCTCACTTTCCCGTAGGCGAGTTTCCACCTGCTGGCGTTGTCTAATTTCTTTGCGAAGATAATAGTTATACAAGCCTAAACCCGCAAGGGCCACAATCGGTAAATAGACTAGGGCATCGATTAACGTGGGCTGTGCCTGTTGCCAAAGGGATGGTGGGGGCGGGGCTAACCATTTTGCTTGCGCTTGATAGTAGATCGATTTAGGGTTATTTTTGAGGTTATCAAGATGGCGATCGAGATCGGCTAAAAGCCTGCCATATTCACCTAAGGGGGCAATAAAGTGGAGTTGGGCGGGTTGAACCACTACATTTGTGTTGACAACCTGATACCGGGATTCGTTCCGTTGACCAAACAGGTAGTTCACCACTCCAATATCGGCGTTACCCTGGTCCAGTTGATCAAATACGGCGGCAAAATCCTTGACCTCGATCAATTCGGTTTCAAGGTCTAAGGTGCGGATTTGAGTTTCTAGGCCAGTGGATTGAATACTATTTTTGAGAACAGCAATCCGTTTTTGGTCCAGATCCAAGATGGAATTGAAGACGATCCCAGGGCGAGTGTAAATGATGGACCAACTGCTGAGAACAATATCCTGGTTGAAGTCAAAGCGGCGATCGCGTTCCGCTGAATAAGCCACATCCATCATTAAGTCCAGTTCACCCTGTTCGACTTGGGTTAAACATTCTTCCCACTCGCAGAAGCGATAGTCCAATACCCATGCCTCTTCGGCGGCAATGTGGTTGAGTAACTCCACCCAAAATCCAGCAGGTTCCCCTTTCTGGTTGACGAATATCTTGGGTTCGTTTTGGTATAGCCCGACCCGAATGGTCGAGGAACCTGTCGGTTCCTGAGCGCGTATCTCTTGGGAGGTTGCGGTGAAAACTAGCCCAACTGCGATGGTTGTGGCGATCGCCCGTTGCCAAACATGAGGATGACGATTGTTCTTTTTATTTTGAATGCAGAAAAATGGCTGCCTGACATGGACAGCGGATCGCTTCAGGAACCGATGCATCATAGCAAAATAAAA
>JAYKIC010000050.1:0-5384 GCA_035284985.1 Leptolyngbyaceae cyanobacterium | reverse complement strand
GGGGGGCGATCGCCTGCAAATTATGCTGGAATTAGCTCATCTGCTTGTAGGGATTGTAGATATTCCACTGTCAGCAGGCGTAAATAGTCCAATAGCTGCAAATAGCTTTTTGTTCTAGGATAGCGATCGCCCTCTGTTCGATAAAACTGGTCAATGATGGGAATCGCAAACACCGATAACGTTTGGAGATGGGCGATCGCTGCTTGTATCTTGTGGACAGTTTTTGAAGATTGAATCTGTTTGACATAGCCACTAATGCTGACAATCATCAGTTCAAGCTCTTCCCACAATGAAAACTCATCGTCTGGAACTGGGTAGTGAATAGTAATATGGGATATTTCAGTTTTTAAGTCAGCATACATAACCGTTAGTTGCTGAAACAGTCGCACAATGTGATTACGTTGAATATCCAATTGACCTGATTGCACCATATTAACTAAACCTCATTTATTCCATAGGTCACAATTTTCTCAATGCCATACCGATCCAACCGCACAATCAAAAACTCATTTCCTTTTCGATAGACTGCTGAAACATCAGAGCGATATCCCGATTTTGGAACTCGTTTGGCACCTTTCTTAGAAAAATTATGTGCTCTACGCAAATACTTCAGCACGTCAAATCCCTTTCGTTGAGCATGGTCAATCACACTTTGAGCCGAGCTTCCATAGGTACCCTGATCCCATTCTAAAAGATATCGCTGAATCTCAACTTGCTCGGCTTTACTGTACTGTTGGAACAGTTCCTCGAACCTAGAATCACTCGTCATAGAAGCACAAGACCATCTAGTTTAGCCATCCGCTAGTAGCATCTCTAATGTTTTAGTAAACTCATCACTTCCCACCATCGGTGATTGGGTCAGTGCTTGCATTGCTGCTTTCCCTAAACTTACGTCTTCTAGTTCTTCTAACCAAGCAATGAGACGCTGGTAAACCTCAGCAGAGAGAATGACATAATCTGGACGCTGACCTTTAGTAACCTCGTAATTGTGGTGGGAATTGGTCTACGAAAAGAAGGGGACAAGAAAGATGTTTACGCTCTTTTAAAGCGATTACTCCAACGGAATGAATTAGACGAATAGTTTACAGGGCAAAATCAGGGACATCAGCAGATTAAGGGAAGATAGATTATAACAAGTACCATACCCATAGACTTTTGCACCCTATTTCTTTACAAGACGTTTGCCCGTTCCTTGTAGAGTAAAGATTCGGATTCTGTCCCCAAACGACAAGCAGACGTAGGAAGAGCGAGTGTTAATGAGAACATAGGAAAATTACATCAATCTAACAATAAAGTACTTTTTGCTAATCAACCATCATCTAACTAGATTTTCATCAACGCTAAACCGATAGTTAGACCTTCACCAAAACTAAATCGTCTTCGATCTTCGCCTCGAAGCTGTTCAACGGTTTTTCTGCTGGCCCTTTGGATACTGTGCCATCCACATTGAAGGCGGAACGATGGCAGGGACAGACCAGGAGACCGGAATCATCCCACTTGACGCTACAGCCTTGATGGGTACACAGGGAGTTGACTGCTAACACTTTGGCGGCATCGGCGGGATCACGGATGACGAGTACCTGTTCGCCTTGAAAGGTTTTATCGGAAATATAACCCGCTTCGTCCAAGGCTGCAACGGTGCCGATGGCGGCGAAGCCATCTTCGCGGGGGGTGCTGTCTACTTCGGGGGGATCAGCCTCGGCGGTGTCTGATGTGGAAGGTGATGAAGTGGTGTCAGATTGGCAGGCGGCGATCGCCACGGGCAAAAAGCTCGCCAATGCGCCGACACCCACCCAATTAATTAACTCACGACGTTTCATGGTTCTCCTATCTATTGTTTAACGCGCCTGGTTGGATGTACTTTTCTGCTTCCCAGTGAGACACTGGGAAAATCGTTAGAGGCTCTGCCTCTGGCGGTGAGGCAGAGCCTCATGGCTTAGCTCATTCAGTTCCTTTTGGTGGGCTTGCTGGGCGATCGCGCCCAAATCCCGATTCGCCACCAGTTCGCTGAAGGTAAAGCGTTTCCGCTCCAAGTCCAGCCCCACTAATTCCTTAAGGGGACGGTAGCTGACCAACACCACAGGCTCCTGATTCCAGTCACGGGTATTAAACCACAGCGCTAAAAAAGTGCTGAGATAGAATATTAATACTTTTCATCTTGATAACGTTCTGTCAAAATCCTGTGTTAAAACTCTGCATTCACGGGAGTATCTCATTTTTGTAAAAAAACTACAGCCCTTATCCCTATAGCCCTTAGCCTCTTCTCTTTGAGGGAGCTAATCTTGTAGGGGTCTGAGATGGTTTGGCCCTCATCCCCCAGCCCCTTCTCCCAAAACGGGAGAAGGGGGCCACCAGTTTGGCTACTAAAACGCCATCGAAACGGCGATCGCCCATGAACCCCCGTGGCCTCCAACCTGAATTTAAAACCCTGATTGGCTTAACCATTCTGGCGACCCTGTTGCTCTTGCCCTTTGTTTTTAGCTCAACCTATCTGGACTGGTTGCGGCAGCAATCCTTTGAGTTACATTGGCTCTTGCGCGGGGAGTTATATAAACAGGGGATGGGCTACTCGGCCCTTGTTTTTGTCTTATTTGAGATGATGCTGACGGCTCGTAAACGCAGCCGTACTTGGATGGGGCAAATCAAAATTCCCGGCTCTATGATGTTTTGGCCCAGCTTTCACTTTTTTGTGGGGGTGGCGTTATTGGGATTAGTTTTAGTCCGCACCTTAGGAGCCAATGGACTGAACTTCAATGCCGTATTTTTGTGGATCTTTTTTATCACCACGTTGACAGCCCTGATCGGGGTTGTGGCGGAGACGGGCATTTTGGAATCCACCCGTAATCTGTTTGGGACTTGGCCCGGTAGCGATCGCCCCATCACCAAAGGCCCCCTGATTCGTGTACTCCGCACTGTCTGGTTAGTCAGCCATATTTTCTTCGTGTGCATTTTTATGGTGATGCTCGTGTTTCACATTATTGGGGCTTACTATTACCAGTGACCCCTAAGGCACCCTGGCGGAACACTATCCCCCCGTGGGTCAGGCATTACTGAAAACCTTCGAGGTATTTTTGGGGGATGACTGGACTCCAGAACTGGCCCAAGCCTGGAAAGGAGCTTACCAGATGATCAGTGACATCATGCTAGAGGGGGCGGACCATCCAGACGACTTTCTGGAGAGGGAACTTACCTTTTATGAAGGGTTGGATTTGTATAGTGAGTCCGATCCCGCATTGCATCGACTGGTCGATGCTATCACCCATTTCAAGTACGGCGCAAAGACCGAAGATGTTGAGCCGCAAGGATAAGCGCAGACGATGACCACCAATCAACCCACCTTTCCCCAATCCCGTAACCGGCTGAATAGGGATGATCCCCAGTGGCGCCAGGTTTGGGGATTTAGGGGACTGATTTTCGTTAGGTCAGCGGCATTGATTCGTTGTGGGCCGTAAGGTGGGCAGTGCCCACCCTACGAATCGAGAGTTGTGGGCCGTAAGGTGGGCAGTGCCCACCCTACGAATTGACTCCTGTTGCTCAGGGGTAAGGGGCGACGCTTTCACCGCCGATTCCAACTGGCTCAACAGCGCCACCACTTCAGCACCAGTAAGTCCCTGCTGCGCCGACTGATTTTCCGCCACCTGATTCTGCTGTGAGTCACCCCCCGCCTGTCCCATCTGCACCGTGCTGCCCGTGACGCTGCCGCCGATACTCTGGGATTGGCGGGGTGGATTGGACTCGGAGGATGGCGATCGCTTTTTCCCAAACATGATTTACGATTCCGCTACGAAATTGCCCCTCTATCATAGGCGGGACAGTACTCCTTGCGGGTAAGGGTAGCGCCACACTATTGGACAAGCCTAACCATAGCCTTTAGAATCTTTAAATATAATTAAAATTTGTGCTGGTCGCCATGATGTGCCCAGTCCCTCGCTGCTCAAAGCTATGTTGATAGTCTAGACTTATGAAAAATCATTCTGATGAATCGTTTCGAGAGATCATCATTGCGGACCTAATTTACTTCACCTTGGTCTTGCCAACAAGTATTGTGGGAGCCTATAGCCCTCAGCACGGTTCTGAACGCCTGATTTCCAAACGGGTTTACAGTAACTACGGGTTTGTCTTTATGGATGGACAGGATATCGGCACGGTGCAGGGGCTACGGATTGAAGTAGTGGCTTCTGAGGATTCCCCGATCAAAACGAGTTCTCCTTTGAATCAGACTATTTCCCTAACCTTCGAGATGGTCTGTCCCCGTCATCTACCAGAAGCGATCGCGAACCAAGCCTTATTTCTGTACTCTTTTGAACACGACCCCTCACTGCATTGCGGTCTGTTCCAAAATATGGTGCCCCGTTTTGCCCGCCTTTACCCCTGGGAAGCCATCGAACAGCTACCCCAACAAGTGAAACACTTTGCCTATGAGGCCCAGCAATTTCACTTACAACGTCCGTCTGATATGCCCTAGAAACCCTATTGGGATTAAGGGACAATCATCAAACCAACCAAGTTTAAATCCTTTCAGCCATTTCGACTGCCGATGAAACATCCGGGAACTTACTGACCCATGACACCATCTATGTCGGTAAAGAGACATGCCTACGAGAGCTTACGAGTTGGATGCGGTGATTGTTCTAATGATCATTGCGGCACACAGCTTGTGGCACATTCACAATTCAGTCTTTACCGCTGATTCATTTTTGCCTTTTTTATGCTAGGAACAACCCTGGGTGGTCGCTACCAAATTTACCGTTATCTGGGCGGGGGGGGCTTTGGGCGGACGTACTTGGCCCGTGATCAGCACTTGCCCGGTACTCCAGACTGCGTGGTCAAACAACTCCAACCATGCATTAATCATCCTCGTGCCTACGATACAGCTTGTCGTTTGTTTAATCAGGAAGCGGAAGTTCTATATTTGTTGGGAGAACATGCTCGCATTCCCCGCCTGTTTGCCCATTTTGAAGAGCAGCAAGAGTTTTACCTGGTGCAAGAGTTTGTGGATGGGGACGTGCTGAGCCGCAGTCTCCGAACCGATCATTGCATGGGTGAAGTCGAAGTATGGCATCTGTTGAAAGAGTTACTGACCATTCTGGCGTTTGTCCATGAACAACGGGTCATTCATCGAGATATCAAGCCATCTAATTTGATGCGCCGCCGGGATGGGGCCTTGATGGTGATTGATTTTGGCGGGGTGAAACAAATTAATAGTGATCCAGATGGGGACTGGACAGCTACTACCATGGCGATCGGGTCGGCAGGTTATATGCCCAATGAGCAGTTGGCTGGACGACCCCGCTACAGCAGTGACATCTATGCCGCTGGTATGGTAGCCCTCCGGGCAGTGACGGGGCGATCGCCCTGTAAATTGCCGGAAGATATTCGCAGCG
>JAYKIC010000049.1:0-11779 GCA_035284985.1 Leptolyngbyaceae cyanobacterium | reverse complement strand
TGGGTCAGTTCATCAAAGGGAGTATCCTTGAGTAAATAGCCCGATGCCCCAGCTTGCAAGGCTTGAGTGACATATTCCTGGTCATCAAAGGTGGTCAACATCAGCACTTTTGTGTCGGGAAACTGCTGACAAATTTGCTGGGTACCCGCCACCCCATCGGTAACAGGCATACGCACGTCCATTAGCACCACATCAGGGTTGAGGTGGGCCACCTGCGCCACGGCCTCTTGCCCATTCGCCGCCTCACCCACCACTTCCAGGGTCAGGTCGGTGCCCAGCAATGCTTTTAATCCCCGCCGAATTAAATCTTGATCATCAACCAGCAGTAAGCGAATCATTCTATCCGTTCATCCTATTCGCTCAGAAAGGGGTAATGTGGCTATGATACGACATCCCTGATCCGGTGCGGTGACAATTTCAAGCTGACCCATGAGAGCCAATACCCTTTCACTCATCCCCTGAAGACCAAAACCCGTGGCATTTTGGCTTAAATCAAATCCTCTGCCATTGTCTTCTATCATGACTTGTACATCTTGGATCGATTGGGAGATGACAATACTGACGCTGGTTGCTGCTGCATATTTGCGAATATTCGTGAGACTTTCTTGCAGAATCCGATAAATTACAATATCGAGATCATGGGACAGGGTGGCTGTAAGTTGGTTATCTAAGGTGAGCGAGATCCCTGTAGATTTCTGAAAATCGGTGATGAGAGTGGCGATCGCCTCCCCCAATCTTTTCTCCTGCAACGGATCGGAGCGCAACGCACTGACCGATTCTCGCACTTCCCGCAGGGTTTTAGTATTGAGTTGTTTGATCTCCAATAACAGTTCCTCTGCCTGGGCTGGATCGGATTTCAACAAGCGCAATGCTCCTTCTAAATGAATGCCAAATACGGTCAGGGAGTGGCCTAAGGAATCATGAATATCACGGGCAATGCGATTGCGTTCCTGTACCGTTGCCAATTCTTCAACCCGGAGGGCATACTGCCGCAGACGAGTATTGGCGATCGCTAATTCTGCCTGCCGCTGTCGTTCCTTCAGCCCCGCATCCACTAATAGCTGAAGAAATAAAATACCTAGCCCAAACGTCATCGATAATGCAATCAAAGCCTGCACAATCTGTTCGGAGCGAAGACCAAACGGCAAGATTTCATTCAACAAGTTATAGGTTAACGTGCCAATAGCTCCGAAGAACGCAAAAAATGTCACCCAATTTCGGTAACATCCTTCCCACAATAGGCAGTTACGAATGACCAATACGACAAATAATGGAGTCGGTAAGGCAATATTACTAACAATTACTAAATAAAAAATAAGGCAAAATTCTCCAAGGGTATACATGAGCTTAGAGAAGGTCTGATGGGGTTTTATTTGCCCCAGAGCAGTAAAACATCCCAATCCTAAAAGATTAATCAGGAGTAGATTTGGCACCGAAGAAAATAGGATGATGACAATTTGGGCGATCGCCACAATCCCCAGCAATAGCCACTCCAGAGTTGCCAGTAATGGTAATAGCGATGATTGGGATTTGGGTGGTTGAATCATAGTAAGGGTAGCGATCGCAAAGGGTTCTATCCCAGGACGAAGAGGGGTAGGATGAGGCGTGGCAACACACCTTATAAAAAAGCTTTAGGTGCGTTATCACGCACCCTCCACTTGATTGAATCTAGCAATGGGAAAAAAGGACTAAAGTCCTGTTAACCTAATGACTTTGTTCTCTATTGAATAAGTTGGCATTGCTTCTATGGTGTAGATATCCAAGAATATCAACTCAACCTGAAAAATTCAACTAATTTGCGATGATTTCATACGACCTTATCCGGATTTCCTATCCTATTTTCCTGATCATGATGTTGCTCGAAGCCATGCTCATTCAGCGTCGCTACAGAGAAAATTTCTCTTGGAAGGAAAGTTTAGCCTCTTTTGGTATTGCTGCGGGTCATCGAATAACCGATACTATTTTTGGGATCATTCCCCTCAGTCTTTACTCATTTGTTTGGCAGCATCGCTTATTTACGATTGATTTGACAGATAGGGCATCAATTCTTTTACTGTTTTTTGGGCTTGAATTTCTCTATTACTGGTATCATCGGTTTTCCCACGAAATTCCCTGGTTATGGGCCACCCATGCCGTGCATCATTCGGTCAACCATTTCAATTTAACCGCCTCATTTCGCTTAGGTTGGACGGGTATATTGTCAGGACACTTCCTATTCTTTATTCCCCTTTGTTGGCTGGGATTTCAACCAAAGGCGATCGCCATTACTTTAGGACTCAACCTACTTTATCAATTTTGGATTCACACAGAACTGATTCCCAAACTTGGCTGGCTAGAATGGATATTGAACACCCCGTCCCATCACCGAGTTCACCATGCCTCTAATCCAGAATATCTTGATAAAAATTACGGTGGCGTGTTGATTATTTTCGATCGCTTATTGGGTACCTATGCCGAAGAACGGGGCGATCGCTCCATCACCTATGGCTTAACCCATCCCCTCAAATCCTACAATCCCGTGACCATCGCCTTCCGTGAATGGGTGCGGTTGTTCCAGCATTTCCAAGCAGCAAAGACATGGGGCGATCGCTGCCAGGTAATTCTAGGTCGTCCAACTTAACAGATTTGGCCAACACGATAATTGTAATCAGGAAGTGCTGCCGATCCGGGTTAAAACTAATCTAATTCCGGTGGAGCACCATGACTCTCGGAGAGCTGATTGACTGACAAAACTTTTCCCCTCATCCCTAAATCCCTTCTCCCAAAAGGGGAGAAGGGACTTCAAACCAGGTTCTTGGGCCGAAAGCCCCTCTCCCAGAGTGGGAGAGGGGGTGGGGGGAGGGCTGTTTGAGTTTTGGCAGTCAATCAGCTCGGAGAGAATGAGGGCCATGATCCATACAAACGAAATGTAACTTTTTCTTACTGATTCCCTAGCTCCCAGTGGGCAAATCAAATAACACCGTGCTCATGTAACGCTCGGCCCACTCGTCTCCAAACGCTTTTTCTAGAACCCGTCGGGTTTTGTCATTTTGTTGCTGTTGACGACAGTAGTTGAGCTGTCCCGCTAGCAGGGTCAGGCGACGCTCTGGGGTGGACGGGGTGGCGATCGCCCGCTGGCAATGGATAGCCAAAAAATCACGAACCATGGCTAAGAACCACTCTTCTTCCGTTTCACCAACGGGTCTGACAAACAGGCAAAACTCTGAAAAAATCGTACCCCAGGGTGGCAGCGATCGCGGCTGGGAAAACGGATACACAGGTAATGAGCGGATAGCGGTGTCATACTCATGGGGTAACTGGTGATTGGGATGGGTCGGCGACAAATCCACAATCGCTGCACTGATTTGCTGATTGCGCCCTCCGACCAAATCTGTGCCAAACATCGGCAAATCAAACTCAGGCCGGGGAAACATAACACAGTGAAGAATATCCAGCCCATTGCCAATCTTAGCCAGTTCCAAATGCAGCTTCCGAAACTCACGGGTTTCGTAGCAACAATTCTCAATGACCAACCGCTCCCCTTCTAATCGCCCCTCAACATACCCTAAATCATCGGGCAACGCATAAGGCTTCAGGTCTAAATACTGCTGCCAAGTCGCTTCAATACAGTCTGCCAAACGACGAATGAGGGAATATTGAGTGGACCGAATCGAAGTAGAGGTGATGGACATGTTATGACAAATCAATGATGGTGGGACGGTAAGTCTTTAGCAAGCCTGCTCTCGTCGATTAAAGTATTGGCTCAACCCAGTCCTTAACCGGACCCAGTCCCGCTAAAACGAGGACATGCACAAGCATCGAAAATCATCCTCTTTCCATCCTACGGCCTGTTCGCCCTCAAAATAAAGGAAATTTTTGCTAAAGCTCCATAAATTATGCAAACTTTTGACCACACAAATGCTATCTTTAGCTGTATTCCGAGAATGATTGTAGTTCATCATGTATAGCCTCTAATTATGGCAGGTCAAATCCTAGGCGATCGCTACCAGGTTGAAAAGCAGCTAGGGAAAAAGTCAGGGCGATGGACACTCCTGGCGCAGGACTTGAGCGATGACCGCCCCGTAATTCTCAAGTTAATTTCTATTGATGATGATCTCCATCCTGATATGTTGAGATTATTTGAGCGGGAAATTAATATCCTCAGATCCTTAGACCATCCAGACTTACCACAATATCTGGATTACTTTGAGATCGATCTTCCTAAAGATCAAAAGGCGTTGGTTTTAGTTCAATCTTATATTGAAGGTGTGTCCACCGATAAATATCTTCAGGGTGGACGGACTTTTACGGAAACAGAAACCCGTCAAGTCGCCAAAGCAATCCTCAAAATTCTTAGCTATCTCCACAATCACAATCCGGTTGTGATTCACCGAGATATTAAACCCAGTAACATTTTGTTGGCTCAAACTGCTCCAGTTTCAGGTGGACCTGGCACACGGGTATGTCTGGTGGACTTTGGCTCAGTGCAGGCGATCGCTACCAAAAAGCTAACCGCCACCACCATCCTGACCCTAGTGGGCAACGAGGATTATATGGCCCCAGAACAGTTGGGGGGACGGGCCGTCAAAGCTTCCGACTTGTATAGTCTGGGGGTAACGCTCCTAACGCTGCAAACAGGTCTGACTCCAGACAAGCTACCCCACCAAGATTCTCGCTTGAACATTGAAACTGTAGATGGACTGACTCCTGCCTTTACCCAGTGGTTGCAACAAATGACCGAACCCAACATTGAATTGCGGTTTAGATCCAGCCAAAATGCCCTTGACGCGCTTCGAACCATTCCGACAGCTTAACGATCAAGGGCATAAAGTAGATAGCAATCCCTTAGGTCATCTATTGTCGTTCATTTAGACAATGACCCTAGTTGTCGTGCCAACGCATCAAACAACGCCTCTGATGGTGGTCGATTTGCCTCCACCTCACCCTCGATTTGGGTTATCAAATCAACAGGCAAGTTTAATAATTCCTTGAGGTGGTCATAGGTTCGAGTTTCATCGTCATTAACAACCTCTTCCTCTGGCGATCGCGCACTGGCCCGAATAATCTCATAACCCAACCGCAACACCAACTCCTTTTCCTCTTGCGTTTTCAACTTAGGCACCAACTCATCCAACGGAATATTTTGATCAAGGTATGATTGTAACTCTGCCTTAATATGTCCTTGCTGCTCTGAATCCGGTTCAAATACCGCACTCAAACATTCCAACATCACATCAGCTTCCTCAAGCGAAAGCTCTCCATCACACCAAGCCATTGACGTAGCAATGCGAAGCAAATTCATCTCCCTCGGAGAAATCGACGGAGGGGGAGGAGGTTGTAAAACCATATATCATTCTCCTTGCAAATAACTAAAGATTGATTGACCTGAATTCCATTGGAGAATATCACGTCCCCTCCACCCACCAGAGGAGCTTAAGCTTGTTATCCAGAAGTGCTTACGTTTATTGACATTTGCCACCTCCCGGTCATGTAGGCAAAATCAACATAACTAGCTTCCGTAGCAAACCTTAGCGCTGTTGTCGCAATAACTGCACAAGCTGGCGCTCATTCCGCAAACATAGCAACTGCTGTGTACTATCAATCTCAATCAACCCTTTTTCCTGTAACTTTTCCACGATTTTCTGTGTATCTTCCACACTAGTATCAGAAATATCAGCTAAATCCGCCGCAGGAATATTTAAAATTTGGGGACCAATCTCACTCGGCATACCATACTGTTGCGCCAGGTTAAGCAAAGCATAAGCTAGCTTGATCGCGGGAGGTTGCCGCCGCATCTGCAATCTAATATTTGTATAGCGCAACCGCTGCACCATTAATTGCAACATCCGATGATGCAATTGAGCATCTTCAAATAACATCTGAATAAATTGTTGAGCAGATATGCTGAACAAACTCACTGACGATAAGGCAATCACATCAGTAGATCGGGGAGACTCATCCAAAATCGCCATTTCTCCAAAGAAATCACCCTTACCAAGAATGGCTAAAGTGACCACCTTGTCCTCACCTGAGTGACGACGAACCTTGACCCATCCCGATTCGATGAAATAAACAGCATTACCCCAAGCATCCTCCATCAAAACCGCACGACTAGCTGGATAATCGTGCTTTACCACAATCCCCTCCAGCTTACTCAGCGTCTCTGTACTCGCAACATTGAATAGCGGAAACAGCTCATTAAACACGTCGGTTCGCATGAAAATACCCGTCTACTAAAAAAATTAGCCTAGAGCCTAAATTACCCTAAAATCCTTTATTCTCCAATACTCGTGCCCACTAAGAGTAATCACCCACCAACAGAAGTACGTTAAGGGGCTTTAAAGTGTAAACTCGGACAACTCCCAGCCAATAGATACTACACCTGAGCCTATATTTACTTAGATTGAGTGTATCAGAGTAATGCCTTATAGCGTAAGTAAAAACAAAAAAAATCAGCCCATTATGGGCTGATTCAATCACTTTGGGAACGCAGGAGACAACCTACTTTTGGACGACCAACTTAACAGAGGCAGTCTGGAGAGCAGGGCGTTTCACATCAGCCAATGCCTTGTTAACGGCATACTTCTGGTTGATAGAGTTGATCAACTCAGTCTGATTGTGCTTCTTAGCCACACCCCACAGGTCAGCGATCAAGTCATAGGAACCATCGCTATTAACGGACCAGCCAATATCATAGTCACCTTCCAAAACAGCCACAATGTCAGCCCGAACACGCTGACCGTTATAGCCACGGATATCAGCGTCATTCTTGATGCCAATGCCAAGGTCGCGCAAGGAAGTCTTGAGAACTTCTGCGTCAGTGATCTTTGTACGCAACGTGCTAAAATGAGACATTAGGGTTTCCTCCTAAATTGGGAAATTGAGAGCAACAACGTTTATCGTTTCATAACTAACCAATTGCTATTTTGGGAGTAGCAAGTTGGTAACGGACTGCTAGCAATTATTGCTAGCCCTTCTACCTGTTGGGAGCAGGAAGAAAGCTTTTTAGAACTCCATCCGCTGGTATTCAGCAACGGATGATGCAGCAGGTCGCGCTCGCTGCCTTGCCCAGTCCCTCAGGGCCGTGACCTGCTCGTTCATAGTTTTGGAAAGCGGTAGAGTAGACTTGATTGCGGCGATAATATCAAGTTGAGTAAATTCCCGATCTTGGGAAAATGCATCATACATCGCTTCCACTAATGCCTGTTCAATCTCTGCGCCCGAAAACCCTTCGCACACATTAGCCAACTGCTCAAGGTCAAATCGAGCAATATCAGGACGACGCTTGGATAGATGAACATTGAAAATTTCCTGACGCTCTTCTTGGTTCGGCAGATCCACGAAGAATATCTCATCAAACCGTCCCTTCCTCAAAAACTCGCTGGGTAGGCGCTCAACCCGGTTAGCTGTAGCCATCACAAACACAGGCGAATCCTTCTCTTGCATCCACGTCAGAAAAGAACCAAAAATTCGACCTGAAGTCCCACCATCCGAATCTGACGAGCCAGAACTACCAGAAAAAGCTTTGTCAATCTCATCAATAAACAAAATAGCAGGGGAAACAGATTCGGCGGTCTTCAACGCATTTCTCAAATTTGCTTCCGATCGCCCCACCATTGAGCCATCATAAACACGCCCCATATCCAACCGTAGCAATGGTAAACCCCAAAGCCGGGAAGTAGTCTTAGCAATCAAAGACTTACCACAACCGGGGACTCCTAGAATCATCATACCCTTGGGTTGGGGTAGACCATATTGGCGGGCACGCTCCGTAAATGCATTGGAACGCTGCTTTAACCACCGTTTCAATTCTGCCAATCCACCCACGGCATCAATGGTTTCATCTTCTTCGATATACTCAAGAATGCCATTGCGGCGAATAATTTGTTGCTTTTCCGATAAAACAATATCTACCTCGTCCTCGGTTAAGCGCCCCGTTTTCACTTGGGCCTTGCGATAAACCTTCTCCGCCTCATCATGGGTTAAACCCAAAGCAGCCTTCAGCAGTTTCTCCCTGGCTTCCGTAGAGAGGGGATAGCCCTGACTCTTACCAAGCTGCTTCGTTAAAACTTCATTCAGCTCCGTCATATCAGGCAACGCGAAGTCAATGACCACAACGTCCTTCTGCAATTCCACCGGAATATCTTTGACTGGAGAAAGCAAAATAAGGGTTTTGCGTGTTCCCCTGAACCGAGATACTGCATCTCTCAGCGCCCGATTGACCTCAGCATTACCAAAAAAGGGATGCAAATCCTTAAAAATGAAAATTGCTTCTTCCTTGTACTTAATTGCTTCATCAACAGCCATGGATGGGGAAGCCGTTCTACCGTTGGAAGCATTAGGTTGACCCGCTTCATCAACTACATGCTCCACTAAGCCCTGAGTTACAGACCAGACAAATGTTTTGCGCTGGTGATTAAGCTTTGCGATCGCCCCGATCGCCCGTTCTTCCTCCGAAGTCACCACATAAATCAGGGGATATTGGGCCTGAATTAAGATATTTAATTCTTCTTTCATGGTTATCGACCTCAGAACGAAGGACTGGAATAACTCGATGCCCCAATCTAACCCCAACGGCGACTAGACAACTGCATCAACTGCAACTAAAACATGGATCAATTCTTGATAACTTAGTAAGCCAACCGCACATAAACACTAGAGCAGAAGAATACAAAAATTATGAGAGCCAAAACCTTTGCTATTAACAAAACCACTAGCAAGGTACTAACTTTTCGCTATCCCAACACCTAGCATCAGAATCTCCGTCTACATAGCGGGACTTGATTGATAGGGAGGAATCAGGCGGAGCATCGGGAATAATGCCTAGGGATTCACCCACTGATTCAAGCTCACCGCCCTTAACCACTAGGCTCGTCCTACACTCTGGACAGGTATGGATCTGGTGAGACTGGCGCTGATTAGATTCAACATCCATACTATCTACCACCTCAGAGTGGGTTAAATAGAACTGAATCGCACGTTCGGCAATTGTAGACATTGGTTCACAATCTAGAGCGGCTCGGATCTTTAGCTTATGATGAAGATCCTGAGGGACGTACAACGTAACTTTCTGCTTTTCGCTTCGCTTGTCTTTCATATAACGGCTACACATATTGAATACCCGGGTATGTAAGACAGGATAGGAACTGTTCCCACTATCTGTCAAGACGTTATGCCATAATGACGGCAATGTTGTCACATTTGTTTACAATAAGGTGGGTATGATTAGTAATTCTGAGTCGTCTCGCTGGGATTTGTGTCGTTTTCTAAAAACGCTAGCCTATTTCGGCGCAATCCCGGTTTTGAGTGGCGTAGATTGGGTGCAGCAGCAGTTGGGGAGTCGAGTGAATCCAACCGTAGATGGGGGACAACGAGTGAGGGAATCAGCCTGTATTTTTGACTTTCGGCAACTCGGCCCTGGAGGTGAGGCAGAAGCTCAATCGGCACTGGAGGGGATTTGGGGCGCAGTGGACGATGTGGTGATGGGGGGGGTGAGTTCCAGTGGTATCTCCTGGGTGGAGGGCAACGCCCTGTTTGCTGGAGTCGTTTCAACGGCCAATTCAGGGGGATTTGCTTCGGTTCGTACTCGCAATTTTGAGCCTGCCCTTGATCTTGCTGCCTATACAGGTCTACAACTGCGGGTGAAGGGGGATGGCAATCGCTATAAATTTCTCATCCGGGATCAGTCCCAGTGGGATGGGGTGGCGTATGCCTACTCCTTTGATACGGTGGCGGATACTTGGTTAACGGTGGAAGTTCCGTTTGCTGAAATGGTGCCCGTATTTCGCGCCCGAACCATGGATGCGGCTACTCACACCCTTGATCAACAGCAGGTGCGGGCTTTTCAATTGATGCTGAGCAAGTTTGAGTATGATGGTCAACTTAATCCGGCGTTTGAGCCAGGGCCGTTTCGGTTGTATATCGAATCAGTCTGTGGGTATTAACCTGATGATGGAGTTTTCTCGCTGTCACTATATATTCAATGTAAAAATGGGGATGTGGGATGTAGTGTGTCTCACACCTCCGTTCTAGTAGCTACGGCAGTGGATCAGTCAATCACATGAATTCCTTGGGGAATAAATTGAGTGACCCACAGGTCTAGATCGTCATCGTTCAAGGTGGTTTCGATGCTCTGCTTAAGGGCTTCAGCTTCAGCTTGGGTTTCGGTTAGGGCAAAAACCGTGGGACCGGAGCCAGACATCATAACTCCCAATGGCTGAAGTTTTTGCATTTCTGCCTTGAGATGAGCGACAGTTTCATGGGCGGGTAAGACCACTTTTTCGAGGTCGTTGTAAATCAGTTCTCCGACGTTCTGGGGATTGTGATGAATCAGGGCAGAGACTAGGGGGCCAGAATGGAGTTGTTGTTGGCGATCGCCCACCATCCCTTCATCGGAAACATAGGTATCGCTAAACTGTTGGCGATAGGTTTTATAGGCCCATACTGTTGACACCGAAAGGCTACGATACTTAGCGAGGACCACCCAGAGAGAATCCGCTTTGGGCAAAAAATCTAGCCGTTCCCCCCGCCCCGTGCCGATGGCGGTTCCCCCAGTGACACAAAATGGCACATCCGACCCCAGAAAAGCTCCTAAATCCTGAATATCTCCATGGGTTAGCCCCAGATTCCACATTAAATTCAGTCCCACTAACACGGCGGCGGCATTCGTGGAGCCACCCGCCAATCCCGCACCGACGGGAATCGCTTTATCCACCAAAATTTCCACACCACCAAACTGGTTAAACGCTTTGGGAAACTGATCACACATTAAAGTTGCGGCTCGATGGGCTAAATTGCTTTCATCGTTGGGAACAAGGGGATGATCACACCGCACCCGCAGGGTTTGGCTCCCAATGGCGCGGAGAGTGACGCGATCGCACAGGGCCACCGATTGCAGAATCATGACCAGTTCGTGGAATCCGTCGGGGCGATCGCCAATAATTTCCAGATGTAAGTTAATTTTGGCGGGAGCGGCAAGGGTGTAGGAGCGCATAGGGTGAGTGGGTGGGTGAGTGAGTGGGTGGGTGGGGACTAGCGGGATTATTGTCTCATAATCTTGAAAATGGAGAACATAGGGAGCATATAAGGATTACACAATGGAGCTACAC
Source organism: Leptolyngbyaceae cyanobacterium (assembly GCA_035284985.1). GTDB lineage: Bacteria > Cyanobacteriota > Cyanobacteriia > CAKZMO01 > CAKZMO01 > JAAHGY01. The sequence continues at coordinate 692 of JAYKIC010000049.1, read as the reverse complement.
CGTGGGATTACACCAGGGCAGTGGGAAATTGTTGCATTAGGGCGGTGAGGGCGGGGGCGGGTTGGCTATCGGTGAGGTTGCTAGGATTGCGCCAGGTGAAGGGTGCTCGGTGGGCGGCGGCCATCCATAGTAAGCGTTTGGGGCGGGTCATGGCGACGTACAGCAAGCGGCATTCTTCGGCGATGCGTTGCTGGTTGGCCTGGGTTTTGAGGGTGGATAGGTCTGGGGGAGCGATTGGGGTAACATCGGTGGCTGAACCCGTCGTGGGTGGATGGACGTGAGTCCGCACTAGGTGACGAATTTGGGCTTTGGCGATATCGCTAAGGCTAGTGGTGCCGAGAAAATGGGTTTGGGGCGGCACCCAGGAGCGGGCTTCAAAGGGTTTATCGTGTAGGAAGGGCAGGAAGACGGCATCCCAGTCCAATCCCTTCGCTTTGTGCATAGTGATGATGGTGACGCAGCCGGATCGGGTGTATTGAGCCTCGGTTTGCTCCGCATCTACGGGGGTGAATTGCTCGGTGGTGGTGAGTTCGGTGAGGGCGGCGAGGATGGCGGGGAGGGAGGGGTCAAAGGCGGTTTCTTGGCGGAGGCGATCGCTCAATTTATCAGCGGTAGCCAATTCGGTCTGGTCGTATTGGAGGCTGAGGGCGAGGAAGGGAATGAGTTGATGGGGGGGCAGTTCTAGCCGTGCC
>JAYKIC010000048.1:0-7774 GCA_035284985.1 Leptolyngbyaceae cyanobacterium | reverse complement strand
GTAGCGATCGCCCATCAACAGGTCATCCGCCTCATCATCCGCCCCATCATTAGGCGAATCATCCGCCATACTCGTTACAGGGAAAAGCGGATCTACCGAACGATCCTCCTCTTCAAACATAGCCGTGAGGTCATCCGGCGCTGAAGGGTCATCCTCCCCGGTCCCGCCCCCTGTGGGGAAATCCTGGACCAAATCCGTCAGCCGATTAATAATATCCGCCACTGGCGACAGATCAGCCGTTGGCCCCTCCGAGGTATCCGATTCTAACCAAGCGGAAAGATTCGCATCATCGGATTCATCCAGTTCCGGCAGGGTTGACGATGACACTTCCGCATCATCAATCCACTGACTCCAGCTATCACTAATACCATCGTCGGCGGTCGGCGGTTCAGCGTCCCCTGTCCGATCCGCCCCAATCTCAGGGGGGCTGGGATCGGAGCTATTGGAAAATTCCCACCCATCAGCGGTATCCGAGGCAGGAGCCATGGTAGGCTCATCCTCTGCTGCCAGCAAATCAGATGTAAGGGCAATCCCCCCGTGGTTGCCCTCAAGGGCGACAGGCAAATCATCTTGTAAGGGCAATCCCCCCGTGGTTGCCCTCATCAATCCCCCCGTGGTTGCCCCTTCAGGCTGATCCGGTGGGGCAACCGGGGGTTCATCGACCATAAAGAGGCGATCGCCCTCCTCAACCTCAGCCTCAGCCTCAGAACCTAGCTCAACCCCTAACCCAGATTCCAGCTCGGATTCTAGCTCAGATTCTGGCTCCGGCGCTGAATCAGAGAAATAGCCTGGTTCAATGCTATCCACAAAAGCCCCATAGAAGTCTGGACTATCCGACTCAGAACCCCCAGGGGTCCAGGTTTCTGGTTCTCCATCATCAAGGATATTCTCATCGACCCTCCCCTCCGGCTCAACCGTTGCCCTAGGAGCGTTAATCGTGAAAGAGATCCCGGAATCCGACTGGGACATGGCGGGAGGTGCATCCACAGTGGGGAAAATATCCTCCGGTAATGGAACCGTCTCACTAGCACCAAACAGTTGCTCATCAATCAGTTCATCCTGTAACTCTGCCGCCAGTTCCTGCCGCAAAAGGGACACATCGTCTGGGCCGCTCTCAGTCCAGTTTTCTGCTTCAACGGGTTCCGTCAAATCGACACCGGGTTCATCGGCGGAAGCGTTAATTACGTTCAGCAACCGATCAACGTCAATATCATCGTTATCCAATTGCAGGGTGGTGATGGGCTGTAGCGGCGCAGATAACCCTTCAGGGGGGGATAACACCATGGGGGACATGCCATCGTCTTCATTACTCTGGTCTTCATTACCCTGGTCCTCGGTGCTATCATCTATCCGGTATCTTGGATCGTTTCGACTGGTATCCCCTTGGGCTAGGTCGCGCAGGCTTAGCGGGTCTGGATCAAACACTTTGGATGCATCATCGGATTCTTGCAGTAACGCCGATAACGCGGTTTTATCCGCTGGAACATCGGCTAACTCCACTGCTTCCAGGTCAAAACCTAGGTCAAGATTATCCACCACTTCCAAGGCATCCAAGGGAGCGATCGCCTCACTCTCCAGATCATCAATCACCTGATCCAGGAGTGGATCAAGGGACTGATCCACCGCAGGATCGGGCCAGTCCTCAGTTATCCCATCGTCGGGCCATGCCGCCGACCCTAGCACGGCCGGGGAAGCATCAAACCCGGTTTCACCCAGCATGATCCCATCCACTACACTATCTAGCCCCCCCATTGCCAATGGTGTCTCTTCCGATCCATCTTCGTGAACCGCTACGATGGGTTGGTTGAAAGGACTGATGGGAAAGTCAACTGTCGTTTGATCCAGGGGTAGGGGCAAATCGGACAACTCGTAGAAGCTATCCTCTGAACTCACTGAAGCAAAAGCGTCAGCTCCGGCAACAGAGGGTTCCCCAGGCACCGCCGATGGATTAAAGGGAGGTTCCCCTGGGGTTCCAGGCTGTAGATATTGGGAGGCTTCCTGGCCTAACCGACTGGCCAAACGATTGACAAAGGCGGTAAACATGGCTTCACCCTGTTGCCCTAACCCCTGCATTTTTTGCAGGCTGGCCTCCAGGGCCGCTTGGTGAACATTGATATTGGATTGCAGGGAATCAAATACAACCTGTAGCGTGGAATCCAACTGCATGACTTTGGCATCCCCCGCAGACACCAGGGTCGTCCCGGTTCGCCCTTCTAATTTAGCGATCGTCTGGGCCACTTGCAGGGCCAATTGCTCCTGTAACCGCTCCATCAAGGCATGGAGGAAGCCGTTGATCATTTGTTGCTGATCAGTCTGTTGGGCCAGCACTAATTGATAACGCTGATGTTGCAGTTGCTGCACCTCGCTAGCCAGATAATTCCGTTCTTGCTGCAACCGGACAATTTCTTCCCGGAGCGGTTGAACTGTATTCATCCGCAGGTAGGCCATTTCTTGCACAATGGATTGGAGCACCTGTTGGGCGGATTCGGCGAGGGCTGGGGCCGGGGCATGCCAGTTTTGTACCGCAATAGCGGTTTCGGTGGTCTCCATGGAAGCAGCCACTATGGGCGGTAAAGATGGCCCTTGGAGCTGGATTAACCGCTGACGAGTTTGCGCCAATACCTGGTATTCATCCACCATGGGTTCACCATCTACCGATGCATCGTGGAGAATGGTGTTAATTTGATCAACGAGTGATTGAATGCGATCGCTTTGAGAAGTCACAACAGACCCCCTGAAAAATAACAACGGAGGATTTTAAACCTAAAGAGAAGATGCTTATACCCAATTCAAGGTGAAGCTGCAACCAACAGAGCCTAGGTAAACAAGGGGCGTGAGGCCATTGCTCGATACATCTTCACAGAGAAACGATATTAAAACGCCATTCAAGATAGCTTAATTTAACCCAGCTATGTCCAATCCTATCCATTTAGTCTGTGAATTGCTTAATTTCTTAATATCCTGTCGTGTCTAACCCCACGACTTGGCAAAGTTTACAAGATTACAGGGGGTTTGGGCGTGCGGTGCGCGCCCAAACCCCCATTTTTTTGTTGTCAAGCTGAGACGTTTGCCAAGTCGTGAACCAAGAGATGGTAAAACACAATACTCCCCAGCTAAGGCAGATGGCAAGCTGGGGCACCTTTATCACCCCCAGGGTCTAAATCATCACCAGGGTCTAACAGTAGAAGCATCCCGTTATTCCATGTTTGCGTCAGGAGTTGGGTCATTTGCCCAGCCGGGAGGGGCTTCGCAAAGAAATAACCTTGGCCATAGTCACACTTCAATAACCGTAACTGGGCCAAATGCCGTCTAGTTTCTATCCCTTCTGCCACCACGTCCATACCCAAATTCCAGGCAAGGGTCAGAATCGTTCGCACCAGCTCCACCTTTTCCACGTCTGTATCCAAGCTACGGATAAATGACTGATCAATTTTGAGGGTATCGACGGCGAAACGATGGAGATATCCCAAGGAGGAATACCCCGTGCCAAAGTCATCAATCGCAAATCGCACCCCCATCTGTTTGATTTCATCAATCATGCTAGTGGCGGCATCGGCATGATCCATCAAGACACTTTCAGTAATTTCTAGCCTCAGACAACGGCTCGACAAACCAGTCTCATCCAACACCTGCCTAATCTTTGCCGCTAGGTCAGGTTGGGAAAATTGTTTAGCTGATAAATTGACGCTAATGGTGAGGGGGCGTTTGGTGGGGAATAGGGTTTGCCACTGGAGGGTTTGGGTGCAAGCTTGCTGAAGTACCCAATGGCCGAGCATATTGATAAACCCCGTTTCTTCGGCAATAGGAATAAATTCTCCGGGTGAAACTAAACCTTTTTCTGAGTGTTGCCATCGCACTAATGCCTCAAAGCCAACCAAGGAGCGACTCCGCAGGGATAAAATGGGCTGATAATATACTTCAAATTCATTTTTTTCCAGGGCACAACGCAGGTCAGATTCAATCTCTAGGCGGGTGACAGCTTTGGCATACATGTCGGGGGTAAAGACGCGATAGCAGGCTTTTCCGGCTTCCTTGGCGCGATACATGGCGGTGTCGGCGTTGCGGAGTAAAACTTCACTACTGCGAATGTCAGACTGCATTAGGGCAATGCCAATGCTGACTCCGGTGAAAACATCGTGACCATGGATGTTAAAGGGGTGGGAAAGACTCTCTAACATGCGATCGGCGATCGCCAATATCGCATCCTCACTTTTTAGGTGATACAGCAACACCGCAAACTCATCCCCTCCTAAACGAGCAATTAAATCACTGGTACGGATACATTGCTCTAACCGTGTCGCCACCTCAATCAGTAAGGCATCCCCCACGGAATGGCCCAGACTATCATTAATAAACTTAAAGTCATCTAAATCGATAAAAAATACCCCACATAACTTTGATACATGGTGCCGTCGGGCATTTTGCACCATCGCATCCAGTTTTCGCATAAACAAAGAGCGATTAGGCAATCCGGTCAATGAGTCGTAGAAAGCATTATGAATCAGTCGTTGTTCAATATCTTGCTTTGCCGTGATGTCTTGGGCCATGGACGTAGCCCCAATCACCTCACCATGGGAGTCCAATAAAGGGGTATGGTACCACTCACATAGGGTACGCTTGCCAGATCGGGTAGTATTCTCGCTCACACTATGGGAAGCCAGTTTCGTCCGCAGCAATGTTTTCCACACATCCACCATGGTAGTCACATTAGCGCTGGGCACAATTAGCTCCGTAACCGGGTGGCCCAATACTTCATCCTTACTGTAGCCAAACAGGTTGGTGGCGGCCTCGTTCCAGTCCTCCACCTTAAATTCTAGATTCCATTCAATCATCGCTAGGGGGGCATGGTGAAAGTGCTGATAATAGCGTTGATACTTGAACGTTTCCGCTAACTGTTGTTGATGCAAATCACTGATATCTTGAAACGTACACACAATAGCAGTAAGCGCTCCGTTCAAAGCCAGTTTCGGCTGGAGGTTGACCAAAAACCATCGTTCTATTCTAGTCTCAGGATGCCGCACACCCACTTTAACGTTGGTCATGCCTTGCCGCATTCGTAAGACCCGATGAAAGGGCTGCTCAGACGGAGGTAATACGGCTCCATCCGGCCCTATCCATATCAGATGATGCCCAAAAGTAGCGTTCCCTTCCAGTTGTTCCGGGGTCAGTTCCAAAGAACGAATGACTTGGGGATTCGCCAACAAAATGTGGAGATGGGGATCAAGTAAAACAGCACCGTTCGGCAAGTCAGCCATGAGTTGCTCTAAGGCCAAAAGTTGGGGGGAAGAATGTAAGCGCTGCCGCCACCACAACCAGGCACTCACCCCCCCGAAAGCCAACACCATGAGGTCTTTGGCTAGGGCAGAGGTAGGAGCGATTAAGCCCATTGGGGAAATTGTGCTTGCCAGACTGCTACTTGCAAGGGCGATCCACTTAGGATCGACGATGGATAGATACGTCCAGAGGCCAGACATCATAAGCCTTCTCAAGGAATTTTAAAACAGTAGAAATATACAAGGCATATTTACATTATGAGCGTTATTAGTTTTTGAGGAGCCAAGCTAAAGGAGCCATCCGGTTCATCTCTATTAATCAAAACACATCAAATTTTGCAATGCCATGAGTTAAGACACCTGAAACACTACGGATAGTTTATCAAGTAGCGTTCCTGTATTCCGGGTTTGTACCGATATTGCAACCGTAGAACTACTATGAGATGTTGAAAAATGTCTAAAGATTGAGTTTTGCTAAGTTTAAGATACCTGGGGGCTTAACGTTTAAGGGTGGTGAAAGCCTTTGATTTCGGCGATCGCCCCCCAAATAGCATCCAGTTGATCACCTAAGGTATGATCACTGTTGACAGGCAGGAGCTGAACGTGCGATCGCCCCATGGCATAGTTTCGACTGACTTGCCAAGGAACCACCTCATCGGCAGTGCCGTGAATCATTAAAGTTGATACCGGACGGTTAAGATTTGACCCATCATACTGCTCTAAATCTGTGACAAATCCGTAGGCTAGGGGCACCATTTTCTGCTGTGCGTAGTGATAAAGATCCATGGAGCCTGTTTGCTGCCACTGCTGCCACTGGTGGGAAGGTAGGAGCGATCGCCACCGGGCTAAAAACTCAAAGGCCGGAGCCAGAAGAATTAATTGATCAACCTGGGGACAATCTTGCCCCAGCCAAGCCGCCGTTAATCCCCCCAAACTAGAGCCAATAATGGTCACAGGTTGATCATCGGCCAAGTAGTCAGTTTTCACCTGCTGAATTTGGCGACTCAAGGTCAGTTGGGTAAAATTCCCCTGATTCAGATCGGGAATATGAAGCCTATGGCCGATTTGCTGGAAGCGATCGCGCAAATCCTGAGCCTTACGGGATTGGGGACCAGAGGCCAAACCATGCAAATAAATGTACTTCATTAAATTTTCGGACGACCCTCAAGGATAACAGTAACAATAACGGCGGTACCATGACAAAAGCCCACCCCATCCTATGGAGTGAGCTTCTGTCCACCGATGATCAGCAGTCGGTCATTTTAACGATCGATGCCATTAGAAACCGTATGACCAGCGAGCTTTGTAGCCCCTAGCATCAATGTGGGTAAAACAACTCGCACTCGCTAAACCGCCGCGATCGCCCCACCATGGCTCCAACTGACGGTTCACTTGAGGGGGGGAAATTCCGGAAACGACAAAATCCACCGCATCCCCAACCAAATGCCGTGATTGGGATGCCCCGCCCGCAGCCCGATTAGAGGCCGGGTCACGATACCAAGAGTTCACGGTGATCGGTTTATTGCCGACAAACTCCCGCACCTCTTCCATCACCTTAGCAATTCGGAGAATGCCATCCACCACTGTTTCATCGGCAGGAATCCGACTACCATTCTTAGTAGCCTCCGCCCAGCTAAAATGGCCCCCTTCAATAATTGGATCACCCAGATAAACCGTCCCCAGCTTAGGCACCTGAATCGGATTACCCCGATCCACTGACGCAATCGATACCGTGGGAGCCTCTGGTTCATCTTGGGGCTTGTTGTCCGGCTCAGTGCCTAAAATCTTGATATGCCCTTTATAGACATACCACTCTAGGCGATCGCTCTGCCCCTGCAATACCCCATCAGGAATGACAACCTTAACATGGTCCTCCTCAGCTAATTCATCACTCAGAATGACCAACCGAGTCCCCGCTTCAACCCCCAATTTCTCAGTCGCTTTCAAACTGGATGACTGGGCCAACTTGGCCTTAAAAACCGTATTAGACATCACAACCAATTGCTGCCCGGACCCCGATCCAGGAATATCAATCGTTCCTTCATCCCCAAGGTAGCGAATGAGAGCCGCCGCCCCAATCTTTTCAGAGGGACTTTTCAGGATATTAGTCCCCGCCCAGACCCATTCGGATTCGGCTCCAACTCCACTCTTAAACCCATTCCACAGATCCAACCCCCACAAATAAGCCTCCAAAGTCCGCGTTTTAGCCCGATGATAATTCTTTTCCATCAGCACTTGCGCCACTTTCTGAGTAAACAACTCAGGCTCCTTTTGCTCCCACTCCTTATAGTGCAAAATGCCAGCAAACCACCAAGGAATCCCCGTCACTTTCTCAACCGCTTCATAGTGAGGCCGCAGCGCCACCATGCGCTCCGCCACAATTTTGACCGGACCTTCCGATGCAGCCTGGACACTGCACTGGGCAAACGCTTGCTCGTACTTGGGTAGCATTTGACTCAAGGGATAGCTCATGGTAGTGCTCTCTGAATGAAATATAGACT